>JAWXTP010000201.1:0-2553 GCA_044433415.1 Rikenellaceae bacterium | reverse complement strand
CAAATTTTTAAGACACTTATTTAATTGAATTTCATATATTTATGAGGTTTTTTTGAATTTTTGTCATGTAGTAAAAATACAATGTTAAATATTTATTATATTGCATTAATATAATTCTAAAAATTTAACATTAAATTAACTTTAAGGAAACAATAAAAATAACATACCCCTAAACAATAATTATCAAAATATAACGTTGACGACTACACTTCAACAAAAAGCCCAGAATTTAAACAAGTTAACTACATCAGAATTCATACATCTACCTTAACAGCTTTTTAACATAAAAAAAACACACCTTATTTCTTTGCAAATTTAGTTTCCAATCGTAAATTTGCAGAAAATAATATATTGCGATTAAATGAAGAATAAAATTAAAGTTACTAGAGCTGGTAAAAAAATATCCGATTGTTACTTTTATAGAACCGAGACAATCGTGTAATGATAATCTTGAATATTAGTATTGACCTATAAAATAAAACACTAACTCACAATTAGTCATCTCCACACACCTTACATTACTATTTCATAACATAAGAGAAACACATACTTTTTGGGGACTTTCTCAAAAGGTGTTGTAAAATATTTAACGATTATTTAGTTGCTTGTCGTGATTGATTATAATCAGAAACACACATTTTGAGAAAGACCCGGAATAAAAATACCCCCGAAAAGTCATTAACTAACTTTTCGGGGGTAAATCAAACATAAAGTAAAGGCCTTATATTGTTAAGGGAACTTCTAAAAATTGGATTTTAACGATTTCGAATTTTAAAGTCTCATCTTTGAACTTTTACAAATAGCCGCGGGAACCACCACGCCTATATTTATAAAACTCCAAATCTAAAACTTTAAAATTTGAAATCGAATAAAACCAATTTCTAGAACTCCCCTTAAATATATTTATCTATAGTAGATGAAAGTCTATCAAAAATTTCATCTATAGTACCACTACCATCAATTTCAACAAGTTTTCCTTGTTTGTTATAGTAGTCTTTTACGATTTCTGTTTGTGCTTTGTAAACACTTATACGATTTTCAATAACTTCACGACTTTGATCGTCAGCACGTCCACTTGTAAGACCTCTGTTTAATAAACGAGAGATTAACTCTTCATCTGGAACTTCTAACGATAACATTAAAGTAACCTTTTCGTCAATACCTTCTAACAATTTGTCGAAAGCCTCAGCCTGTAAAGTTGTACGTGGGAAGCCATCATAAATAGCACCTTTAGCATCTTTATTAGATTTCACATAATCACCAATAATAGAGATTACGATTTCATCAGAAGCTAATTTTCCACCTTCCATCTCTTTTTGTGCTTGAAGACCAAGCGCTGTACCTTGTTTAATCTCATCTCTAATAACTGCACCTGTAGAAATGTGTAGAACTCCGTACTTCTCAAGCAATTTGTCAGCTTGAGTCCCTTTTCCTGCCCCCGGAGGGCCAAACAATACAATGTTAAGCATATTTATAAGTATTATAATTTGATTTTCCTTTTATATCATTAGAAGTTCCTATTGTCACTTCCAGCCTTGTGCTTTTATTGCTATCTCACCACCTTCTGGTGTTACTAACACCTCAAGTTTATCTTCAATAATATGTCCTATTATATTAATGCCACCTAATCTAGCAACTTGCTCATACTTATCAACACCAACTGTAAACATTAATTCATAATCGTCACCTCCATTCATTACCGCAACTACAGGGTCTTCATTTAACTCCTCAGCTAAATCAAAACACTTAGAATTGATAGGAATGCGCTCTAAGAATATCTTAGCACCACATTGCGAACTTTTACAAATATGTTTTAAGTCACTTGCTAATCCATCTGACAAGTCTATCATAGATGTTGGTACAATATTTGATTCACCTAACATATCTATAACATCCTTTCGAAGTAAAGGCTTTAGAGCTCTCTCCAAAGGATATTCATAGCCGTCAAGTTTAGGCTTTGCAACATCATTGCCTCTAAGTACTCGTTTTTCTCTGTCAAGTAACTTAGTACCTAGATATGCTGCACCTAAATCAGATGTTACACATATCAAGTCACTATTTTTAGCGCCGCTACGATAAGTGATTTTGTCTTTATCAACCTCTCCTGTAGCTGTTATTGTAATAGCAAGACCTGTAAGTGAAGCCGATGTATCACCACCTACTAAATCAATGCCATACTTGTCACAAGCAGCCTTTACACCTTCATAGAACTCGTCTATCTGCTCTACTGTGAAACGCGAAGAAAGAGCTATAGCAACCATAATCTGTTTCACTGTTCCATTCATCGCTAGAATGTCTGAACCAGCCGCAACAACACATTTAAAACCTAAATGTTTGAATGGTGTATAAATTAAATCAAAATGTACACCCTCCATAAACATATCAACCGAAGTTAATATAAACTTATCATTTGCTTCTATAACTGCCGCATCATCTCCGCACCCAAAAGCCGTAAATTCAGCGTTTTTCACCTCGAAAGGTTCACACAATCTATCAATAAAAGCAAACTCTCCTAATTCTGCAATATTCATATTATGCAAATATAATAATTAA
>JAWXTP010000200.1:0-2557 GCA_044433415.1 Rikenellaceae bacterium | reverse complement strand
TTGCGACCTTTCAGTGCATTTCAATGCTCACAGCCACCTGAGGCTGCTCCGCTTAAAATGCACTGAAACGCCGCAAATATGAACCATTCTTGGAAAAAGCGGACAGTCCGTTTCCTGCCACTATGCAGACTAAAATATTGACAAAGAATAACAAATATATAAATAAATAAATAAATAAAGAATAATAATTATAAAACAAATAATATAAAAGATTATGTTAACATTAAAACAAATACGTACAGAAAAGGAGTACGTGATTGAACGCTTAAAAGTAAAAGGTGTAGACGCTGCTGCTACTATTGAAGATATCATTTTAACAGACGATGAGCGTAAAGAAATTCAGCAACAGCTTGATGGACTTAACGCTGAGCAAAACCAAATCGCTAAAGAGGTGGGTATGCTTTTCAAACAAGGTAAGAAAGAGGAAGCTAACGAGTTGAAATCAAAAACTGCGGAGCTAAAAGAACAAGCTAAAGTTTTAGAAGAAAAATCTAAAGCTGTAGAAGATAAACTTAACGCTCTTATTGTTACTTTACCTAATATTCCTAATATTTTAGTGCCTGAGGGTAAATCGGATAGCGATAATCTTAACGTAAAACAAGAAGGCGAAATCCCTACACTTTGTGAAGGTGCTCAACCTCACTGGGACCTTGCTCGTAAATATGATATTATAGATTTTGAATTAGGTAATAAACTTACTGGTGCTGGCTTCCCTGTATATAAAGGACTAGGAGCTAAAATTCAACGTGCTCTTATTACTTTCTTTATAGACGAGAATAGTGCAGCAGGTTATACAGAAGTTATGCCTCCTCTTATGGTAAATGAAGCATCAGGTTTTGGTACAGGTCAGCTTCCTGATAAAGAAGGTCAGATGTATCACGCTACTATTGATAACTTCTACCTTATACCTACAGCAGAAGTGCCAGTGACTAACATCTTTAGAGATGTTATCGTAAACGAAAATGACCTTCCAGTGAAACTTACAGCTTACACTCCTTGTTTCCGTCGTGAGGCAGGTTCTTATGGTAAGGATGTTAGAGGTCTTAATAGATTACACCAATTTGATAAAGTAGAGATAGTAAGGGTAGAAAAACCAGAAGATTCTTATGCTGCACTTGATGAAATGGTTGCTCACGTTGAGTCTATAATCAAAAAACTAGAACTTCCTTATAGAATCCTTCGCCTTTGTGGTGGTGATATTAGCTTTACTTCTGCATTGACTTATGACTTTGAAGTTTACTCAGCAGCTCAAGAACGCTGGTTAGAGGTTTCTTCGGTTTCTAACTTCGAATCTTTCCAAGCTAATAGATTGAAATTGAGATATAAAGGAAATGATAAGAAAGCTAATCTAGCACATACACTAAATGGTAGCTCTTTGGCTTTACCTCGTATATTAGCTGCTATACTAGAAAATTATCAAACTCCAGAAGGTATAGTTGTGCCTGAGGTGCTTCGTCCTTATATGAACGGGGTGACTATTATCAAATAATTAGAGGATTTTTTTAATAATTAATTATGAATCTTACACTAGTTATTCCTATGTTTAATGAAGATGAGTCTATTGGTGAATTGTGCCAATGGATAGATCGTACATTAAAACGTGAGAATTTAAGCTATGAAGCTATTTTTATTGATGACGGCTCTACCGATAAATCGTGGGAGGTGCTTCAACAAATAAAAAGTAGCAATGATAACGTTAAAGGGATAAAGTTTTGCCGTAATTATGGCAAAGCTGCTGCCCTTTATGTGGGGTTTGAAGCCGCAGAAGGTGATGTAGTAATAACTATGGATGCCGACCTGCAAGATTCCCCTGAGGAAATCCCTGAACTATATAGAATGATAACTCAAGAGGGTTATGATTTAGTGTCGGGATGGAAACAGAAACGCTATGACCCTATACATAAAACCGCTCCTAGTAAATTCTTTAATTTTACTGCTCGTGTGGTGTCAGGAATAAAATTACATGACTTTAACTGTGGACTGAAAGCCTATAAGAAAAAAGTTATAAAAAATATAGAAGTATACGGTGAGATGCATCGTTATATTCCTATACTTGCTAAGCAAGCAGGCTTCAAAAAAATAGGTGAAAAAGTCGTACAACACCAAGCTCGTAAGTATGGAGTGTCAAAATATGGCTGGGAACGTATGATGAAAGGCTATCTTGACTTGCTTACTGTGTCTTTCTTGTCGAAGTTCAGCAAGAGCCCTATGTACTTCTTCGGTGCTATGGGGACTTTTATGTTTCTTGTGGGCGTAATCTCAGCAGGGTGTATAATTGCTAAAAAACTTATGCTCCAAGCTGAAGGACTGCCTATAAGAGGCGTTACAGAACAACCCCTGTTTTTTATTGCTCTTACAGCAGCTATAATGGGTGTTCAGTTGTTTCTAGCAGGCTTTTTAGGTGAGCTTATTAGCCGTAAAGACGTTGAGAGAAATGTTTATAAAATAGAAGACAATATTTAATGATTAACGATTAATGATTAGTGATTAATTACGACAAGCGACTAAAGATTGCTTGAAAGATTGTTGGAGGGTAATAGGGGTCAAAGAGGTCAAA
>JAWXTP010000199.1:0-2605 GCA_044433415.1 Rikenellaceae bacterium | reverse complement strand
ATTGAAAATATTCTTAACAATAGACCTCGTAAAAGACTCGGTTACCTCACACCAAACGAAAAATTTAATCAATTAATTAATCAGAATTCTGTTGCATTTGCAAGTTGAATTCAGCAATTATTAATTTAAATCAAAAAAACATTATGAAAATTTCAAAAATTATTTTTACTTTATTTGTAACTTTAATGTGTGTATCATGTGGTACAACAAATCAGGCAACTACTACTAGTCAACAAAGTACTGAAATCACAGAAGGCAATGATGTTATATTATTGGCTGAAGCAGATCCTATTAGGCGTGCTTATGGTGATGGAACTCATTTTCAAGAAGCAACAGCAAGACGCGCTGCAGAAGCTAATGCACGTGCTGCCTTAGCATCCGCAATACAAACAGCTGTTATCCAAAGTTTCGATGCCTTCGCTGGTAGTATATCAGCAACATCTAGTGAAAATGGAATTGCCAATTTATTAGTTGAAGAGCAATATGCACAATTAAAAGATGCAATAACAACAATCAGTAAAGAATGTGTTACAAACACTGTTGCAATTAAAATTCAACGATACAAACAAGATACACAATATAAAATATATGTATGTCTTGAATATAAAGAAGATGTTGCTAGCTTAGCTAAAACTGTTGAATCTAAATTAAAACAAACTATTCCTGAAGAGGTAAAAGAATCAATTGCATTTGAACAATTCCTTCACGAGAAAAAAATGGAAAAAGCATTTGCTAATTATAAACCAATAGCTGAATAACATATAAAAATATTCCTACAAATAAGATGGATAGTGAAAGTACTATCCATCTTATTATTAATACATCCAACTAAAAGAAAATATTTACTATTATTTATAATGGTATTACACAAACAATAACAAATCAGCTACATAATCAATTTCAATTATATGAAGAAGACTTTATTATTATTTACCCTAATATTATCAATCAGCACAATTTTTGCTAGTAATGTAGATAAAGATCTAGATTTTATCCCTAGACCAGGGCTAACTGTGCTTGAATTTGACAAGACACATTATCTGGCTAAGAGCAACCTACATATCGGAGGAAATAAATATAATTATAACGATATACATCTAGGAAAAAAGACAGGTTATATAATCCCTAAACTTGCAAAAGAATGGCTTATAAAAGAAAATGTTGGCCAGCATATTATATCTTATATATTTAATCGTGATGCTAATGGCAAAATGGACGACTCTATTATTCGTAAACGAGGTAAATATGCAGCTACTGCTGAACAAGAAATGGTGGCAAATGCAACTATGCTAGGCTCAAACAGTGTTCTTCAAGATTTTGGATATGAAATGTTAAAAAATAATTATGTTCTACTCATTTTTCCTCCGTCTGACTTGGCTGTTAATTATGAGGCTATACTATTTAAACTTAAACTACCAGAAGGGTTCTTAACTGATGATGTTTTAGGAGGTGCATGGATATTACCAACAGATAATGACTCAATTAAAAGAAGAAAAAAAATAGCCTTTGAAAACATTAATTATGAATTTGAGGAAATTAAAAGGATTAAAATAACAGATTATGTGGAAGTTGCAAATATTGCTACCCTTAACTTCAATAGTACTGATAAAACTTCGCCAATCGATTATGATAAAATAATGCAAAAACTTGAAAATAAAGTATTTGCATTAGCTCCTCAATCATCCATTATATTAACAAAACCAATTATTGCTCAAATTGGAGAAAAAGAAGATATAACTAAAGGTCGTAGATATGATACATACAAGTATGTCTTACGTAAAGGTGAAATAAAACCTATTCGTACATCAATATTAAGAGCTTCTACTGCAATACAAAACCAAGACGATAACACTAAGGTTTCAGAATTTACTAGAATTGCTGGCTTTGGCAGTGTAAAAGAAGGATATATAATTAAGCAACGAAAAGATTTAAGATCTTCTTTGACTCCAATATATCGATTTTGGGGCGTTGAAGGATTTGGATTTAATTATGACTATCTTGTGAACATAAATACAAAAGGTACATCTTTTACGTCAGGGGTTTATTTTTTATACAGCAAATACAATATAGATGAATTAATTGCTAAAAATAATCCTAGTTATAATAAAATAACAGAGCTTGGGTCTAATTGGTCTGCACATAGCTTGGGACTAAGAGCTACCTATACGTGGCGTTTTGCCAGAATATTTGAATTTGGGCTTGGGGCTAGCATTGGATTTGACGGCATAACTGATGGATATTATTCGGATGATTCAGATGATAAATTTGTTTATAACAATACAATGATCTTTACACCTGAATTACTTCTTAAAACGAATCTGATATATCCTATACATCTATTTGTAAATGCAGGTTATAATCTTATAGCAATGAGCGATAGTGATTATCAATATAGTGCTTATGAAATATTAAAAGATTTAGGGGTAAGCAGAAAAGGTTTTTATGTAGGTGCTGGATTATCGTTTTCATTCTAGACCCTACAATTTAGGGGACTTCTATAAACTGCTTTGTAGAAATTTTTGAAAAATTATTAGAACTATTTTGACTAGCATATCGCGAGTTTAGCGGGCTAAATGAGTGATATAAGAGGTAAAATAGGCTAATA
>JAWXTP010000198.1:0-2627 GCA_044433415.1 Rikenellaceae bacterium | reverse complement strand
TCCAAGAATGGCTTAGATTTTTTGCGTTTTTCGGAAAAGAACGCGGAGCAACCTCGAGGTTGTGAGCACTTCTTTTTCGGAAAAGGTGAAAAATGTAGGCCGTTATTGGGAAAAGCCTTCACTAAGCCCCCGACGTGAAAACTATTTAACAAAGAAGTTGAACATTTCGCGGTCTGCAAGTCGCCCAACCAGGTTATCACCTATATTAACCTTCCCAACACCAGAAGGAGTACCAGTAAGTATCAAGTCCCCAATTTTCAGTGTACAGAAATGCGATACATAAGAAATTATCTTATTAACACTAAAAATCATATCTTTAGTATTCCCAGTCTGCACTCTCTTAGAATTTATATCAAGCGAAAACTCTAGGTTCTGCACATCACCACCTAGCTCACTAAGTTTTATAAACTCCATAGATACAGGTGTAGACTTATCAAAAGCCTTAGAAAGCTCCCAAGGTTTCCCTTGACTCTTAAGTTTCATCTGCAAGTCACGCGCTGTAAAGTCTATTGCTAGACCCACCTCATCATAACAACGTGAAGCGAAATTCTCGTCTATAGCCTTTACAACTCTATTAATCTTCACTACAAGCTCCACTTCATGGTGTATCTCTGAGCTAAATGAAGGAATATAGAATGCTTCATTATTACGTAATAAGGCTGTATCAGGCTTCATGAAGATGCAAGGTTCTGCATTTTCAAGGTTGCCTCTATCAAACTCTTTAACGTGGTTTTGATAATTCAAACCAACACATACAATCTTCATACTAATATTTAATTAAATTGTCTTTCAAAATAGGGATATTGTACATCTGTCAAAAATAATCCTTCTGATCGTGCGGAGCTTCCTGCTCGTGAGCGGTGCTTAGCTTCTATAATTTCACGAAACTGCTCAGTAGTGATTTTCCCCTGACCACATTCTAGCATAGTACCTACAAGGGCGCGCACCATATTCCTCAGAAAACGGTTAGCCCTCACAGTATATACTAACATATCACCCTCAACAGCCCACTCTGAGACCATAACATCACAATTATTGGTCTTCACATCGGTATGTATCTTAGCGAAGCTCGTGAAGTCCTCATAGTCGAGTATCATAGCAGCAGCTTCATTCATCTTTTGTACGTCAAGTTTTCTATAGTATTGATAGGAGAAATCACGTGCAAAAGGGTTTTTCACGGGTGACACATAATATTTATATTCTCGTGACACGGCATCAAAGCGTGCATGAGCATCGTCTTTAACTTTTTCTATATTGTGGATGACAATATTAGCATCTAATATAGCGTTAAAATGGTACTTGAAATCATCTGAGGTAACATCTTTAGGTGAGTTAGTGTCGAAGTGAGCCACATAGTAACGTGCATGAACTCCAGTATCTGTTCTTCCTGCACCTACAATGTTAACCTTCTCACGTAACAACAAACTTATGGCACGTTCTATTTCTCCCTGCACTGTTACAGCGTCAGGTTGCACCTGCCAACCATTAAAATTTTTACCACAGTATGAAATTTCTATAAAATATCTCGGCATTTATATCTAATTTATTATCTTTGCAAAGGTAATGAAAAAATACAGATATCTTCATTACTTAAATTACTTATTTTTATAAAACACTAAAACATGAACGTAGCGATTATTGGATATGGCAAAATGGGTCACGAAATAGAAAAAATTCTTAACTCTCGTGGTCACAACGTTGCTTTAATTATTGACATAGACAACCAAGAAGATTTTACAAAAGAGAAATTTAAAGATATAGATGTAGCGATAGAATTTACAGCTCCTACTACAGCCTTTAACAACATCTGTAAATGTATGGAGATAGGTGTTCCTGTAGTATGTGGCACTACAGCGTGGCTAGACAAATATGATGAGGTATTAGCTCTTTGTGAAAAAACTAAAGGCGCTTTCTTCTATTCTTCAAACTACTCTATAGGGGTTAACATATTCTTTAAAGTCAACAAGATGCTTGCTAAGCTGATGAACCCTTACAAAGATTATGATGTTACTGTAGAGGAGGTACACCACACTCAGAAGAAAGACTCTCCAAGTGGCACTGCTGTGACTATAGCTGAAGGCATACTTGAAAATATAGACCGTAAGAGCTCTTGGGTTGGTCATACTACTATAGAGCCTGAGGAACTAGAGGTGCTAGGTATTAGAAGAAGCGTTGTACCTGGAACTCACACTGTGACTTGGGAGAGTGAGATAGATGTGCTAGAGATAAAACACCTTGCTAAGGGACGACAAGGGTTCGCCCTAGGCGCAGTCGTGGCGGCCGAGTTTCTTCAAGGCAAGCAAGGCGCCTTCTCTATGGATAGTTTGTTTTAGTGTCGGTGGCTTTGGGAAGGCTTTTCCCAATAACGGCCTACATTTTTCACCTTTTCCGAAAAAGAAGTGCTCACAACCTCGAGGTTGCTCCGCGTTCTTTTCCGAAAAACGCAAAAAATCAAGGGAGGCTCTAATAGCTAGGCTTTAAACGATTTCGAATTTTAAAGCCTTAGATTTTGATTTTATAAAATAAGCCATAGCGGTTCCTATGGCGCATTTTATAAAATTAAAAGATGAGGCTTTAAAATTTGAAAGCGTTAAAGCATAGCTGTTAGAGATTCCCTAGACCATTCT
>JAWXTP010000197.1:0-2631 GCA_044433415.1 Rikenellaceae bacterium | reverse complement strand
GATTGAAAACAAGCTAAATAATCGTCCTCGTAAAAGACTCGGATACCTCACACCAAATGAAAAATTTAAACAAATTATTAATATGAATTCAGTTGCATTTGCAGGTTGAATTCAGCTAATATATTTCTTTAACTTTATCTAATAAATTATCTCTCATACTTACTACTTTTTGAAACCGTATTTTTTACACAAAGCATTTAAATCATTATCATTAAACCGTTCATTTATTTTTAATAGACTTTCTCTATTTTTATTATTATTCTCTTTTAAGTACAGTAAGCATTTATCTAGAAAAGTCTCGGATTTTTCAATAGCTGTAATCTTAAATTTTTTGTAAAAACTTTTCTCTCTACTATCACTATGAAAGATTAGGATTATAAATAAAACAGGTAAAACGATTAGCGACTTATTTAAAACATTATCTAAAATATGGTCAGTAGGATTAATGTTTTGTTTGCAATAAACTGTCAAAACAAATAGTATAAATAGTATCATTAGTTTTAATTTTACAAAACTTCTTCTAAATAAACTTTTATTTCTATTTTGAATCTGTTGAATAAACTCATCATCCTCATTTGTAAAAATATCTTCTGTACTTTTTGAGCCCTGCCCCAAACTGATAGAAAAACTCCTACTTGCCGTTGCTGTATCTTTCTTAAAAGTAACATTATTTATCTGATCATCTAAAACCACCCCTATTGTATCATTTTTATAATGTTCTGACAAACTCGCAATCTCATTACCTATTAAAACTTCTTTATATTGTTCAGAAGATTGTCTTGTTGTTATATTACTTCTTAAATTTCTTTCCATATTATTTATAATAAAAGCTACAAACTAGTTTTTGGAAGTTTCCTTAAATCAGAAACAAACTTAGCAGTACTTACATCGTTAAGTTCTGATACATTGCCTTAACTAAATAAACCTCAACAATAAAATCTTTAGTAATCTCCGTAGGGTCAAATTCAGAATTATGTGAGATTAACAGATAATTCTTTTGTTTATCTTCTTCACTTCGTCTAACCTCTTTCAGTAAACGCCTTCCATCCTTTAAAATCAATACATATATCTGACCTAGTTCTAAATACTCTCTCCATAAATGCACTTGTCGCAATAATATAATCGAACCTGGTGCAAATGTAGGCAACATCGATTTACCGCTTACAGGCATACATATATCTCCATCCTTTGCATCCTGAAAAGCTATATGATCTATTATATACGGCTTGCAATCTACCTCATCATTAGAAACACCACCTACAGCATCAAAATTATACATAGGAACTAACATAAATTTAATATTTTCATCACTTGTCGCCTCACCAACATCGGTATTATTTGGTAATAAATACACAGATAGGTCGCCATAAGCATTAAATAACTTTTCTACATTTGACTCTGAAAGCGACTTGCGCCCAGTTTCAACAGCAGAAATAAACCCTTGAGTACAGTTTAAAATCTCTTGAATAGACTTCTGACCGATTTTTCTATCTTTTCTAAACTTTTTTAAATCAAACATATATAAAAACATTACCTGTGAGATTGAAAAATATTACCAATAAATTTGGTAATATAATACCTATTTAATATATTTGCAACATCTAATTACAATACAACAATACAAATATAATAAAACTACAACACTACACAAGTATTAAACATTTAAATTTTAAGAATATGACACAAACAAATTACAAAATCAAAGAAACTTATTTATCTGCATGGTATAAATCGATTGAAGGTAAACAGAAAACAGTTGCAAAGATTCAAATCAGACAAGAAACAGGTAATGCAGCTTCTGCTGCATACATACAGCAATGGGTAACCTGCCAAGCTGAGACAAAAAATCCCATATTTACGAAAGCTATATCTACCGTTACAGGCATAGAAGAAGCTAAGCTATTTGAGTATGTTCCTTGTGAAGACTAACTATTACTTATCTAATATTTTATGTTATGTTAAAATCTGTAGAATTTTTCGTTATCGACGGGGAAATAATGGCATATTTCCCTAAAACAAAAAAATATTTGACAGTTGATGCAACGCAAAGGGATAATATAATTATACCAATGTTAGATATCATAGAAAAAAATCACCATTTGGCGTACACTGCATTATCACGTATTTACAAGAACGCAAAAGCAAACTTAATACATTATGAGTTTCTTATTGTATCAAGGTTTATAAGATGCAACTGTGGCGTTATCGACAATGTACTAGATGTTGACGATATGGGGAATCTGCACTATGAACAAGTAGCGTGTCCTTTACGTGGCATTTGCAAACATGAAAATGTTGTATGTAACCCTAAGTTCGAAACATCACTTACACCTGGAGAATTGCGTGTTATGGAACTTATGGCCAAAGGAGTTAATCGTAATGAAATTGCTAAAAAATTAAACTTGTCAGAACATACAATAAACAATCATGTACGCCACGCGATGAATAAATTGCACCTGCACAAAATGGTTGACTTCATAAACTATGCACACCGTAATAATTTATTTAACTATTAATAATGCGAATCAGCAGTTGAAAACAACTATCTGATTCATGTTTAAACTTGTATTATATTTATTAATAGTGAACAAAATTCATCATTAAAAATTTGCTCATCTCCTTAAAAATCAG
>JAWXTP010000196.1:0-2672 GCA_044433415.1 Rikenellaceae bacterium | reverse complement strand
AACCCCTCCCAGGCGCGATGCTGTGGTGCTATGCACCTTCCGTGGATCTATAGGATCTATCAGCCGCTTCCTCAACGATAATATCAATACGGAGTTATTGTAGGGGTCACAGACCCATTTTCAGATTACAGGTAACAGAATCTGAGATGTGTTTGATTAATTGTTTACAATTTAGTATTGCATACAGGTTAGTAACCTGTGTATGCATAATAAAAGAAGGGTTAGTAGTTTTTCACCTTACGGTGTGGTCAAATGACCGATTGGCATTTCTTAATGCATTATAGTTTAATGCATAATTCTTAATTAATACAATTTACCATTGCATAACACTCAGTGTCCTGAGTAATGCATAAAAGAAGGGTTAGTAGCTTTTTTTATTTTCTAAATATTTTATAATTATCACCGAACGGCGATTTCTTAATGCATTAAATAATTTAATGCATAATTCTATATTCGAGATTGCGGATCAAGTCCGCAATGACGGTAACGACACGAGTTCCTGAATCAAGTCCAGGATGAGGGTAGCGACACGAGTTCCTGAAACGTCATTGCGGACTCGATCCGCAATCAGGATGAGGGTCACAGACCCATTTATTATTAATCTCTATCTCCTACAAGCTACAAGCTAATCCCTATCACCTAAAACCTACTTATCAAATCTCTCAAATTCAGAGTTTTTACTCTTAAACTCAGGGACTATCTCCTTCATAAGCATAACAGTATTGTCGATTTCGACATTACGGGCAGCGACGATAAGCTTCTTGATAAGCGCGTCTAGTGTATCTTTCTCGAGTACCACAGATTGAGCGATACGGATTTTCTTATTTTGTGTAGCCTCCGTATTTTCATCATTACTAAGCAGTTCCTCATAGAGTTTCTCACCAGGACGTAAGCCTGTGAATTCGATTTTTATATCTTTCTCAAGTTCAAAACCTGAAAGGCGTATCATCTTCTTCGCAAGTTCAACAATTTTTACCTGTTCACCCATATCGAACACCAAGATCTGACCTGCATAGCCCATTGTTGCAGCTTGAAGGACTAGTCTACAAGCTTCAGGGATGGTCATGAAATAACGGATGATATCGGGGTGAGTGACAGTGATAGGTCCACCTGCAGCGATTTGTTTCTTAAAGTAAGGAATAACAGACCCATTACTACCCAGCACGTTACCAAAACGAGTAGTAACAAAGGCTGTTTTGTTAAGTCTATTCATGCTTTGAACACACATCTCAGCGATACGCTTTGTAGCACCCATAATATTTGTAGGGTTCACAGCTTTATCAGTAGAAACCATAACGAACTTCTCCACACCATTTTCCATAGCACGTTGAGCCATATTCACTGTTCCCCAAACGTTAGCAATGACTCCCTCACAAGGGTTTGCCTCTATCATAGGGACATGTTTATATGCTGCAGCATGGAAAATAATAGATGGCTTATATCGGCTTACGATTTTCTTAGCGCGGTGAGTAGACCTTACATCTGCAAGGACGTACTCTATATCTACATTAGGGTAATTTTTGGTGAATTCAAGTTGGATATTGTGCATAGGAGTCTCAGCAACATCATAAAGAACGAGCTTCTTAACTCCAAAAGTTGCTACCTGGCGTGAAATCTCACTACCTATAGACCCTGCAGCACCAGTAACCATAACAACCTTACCTTTTATCTCGGCACTGATTTTGTCTATCTCTATATTAATCTCTTGACGTTCAAGAAGGTCTTCGATTTGTATAGGTTTTATATAACGATTAGGGATATTGCCTTTTTCGTCCAGTTCCTGCACATCGCCTAACGCAAGCATACTTATGCCTTTCTTGATACAGTACTCTACGAGGTGATCACGTTCCTTTTTGATGCTTTCTTGAGAAGTGAAGATTACGGTACGTATATTACATGATCTAAATACATTATCTAGTTCCTCGTCGCTCTGATTTACGGCATAGACCTTCTCACCAGAGATTCTAATACCTACAATATTATCGTTTGTTGACAAGAAACCACGGATACGATATTTAGAATTTGTATCTTTGTTGATTTGCTGTACTAAATCGGGATTTGTACCACTTGTGCTATATATAAAGGCATCTTTTACATCTTCTCTAACCTTATCAATAAGATAGTAATAAGCAGCAACCATAGCGCTACGCATACCAACAAGGAGGGATGATGTAAGTAGGAAGTCTACAGCTCCCAAGAATAGAAGTACATTAGTACTCAGACCTACAATAAAGAAAACCATCAACATAACTACGACTTCTTTAACAAAAGCGACGATAGTTATCTTTAGGATATTAGCCACAACAAAGTGACGGATGGTGTCCCTGTGTAAGTTTGAAGCAAAGAATAGAATAAGACTAGATATAGCAGAAGTAAGTACTATAGTAAGTAAAAGATTAGTCCCCTCTAAATTTTTTACTACTGACGACATCGACAAATATGCACATAAAGTCGCTAAGGCCGAAAGTGCAACGTCCATCAATAAAATGATGTTCTTTTTTAAGTACTTAAAGTTTCTTAAATTGTTAAGCATGATTAATAAGTATTTATCAATTTACTACATGACAAAAATTCAAAAAAACCTCATAAATATATGAAATTCAATTAAATAAGTGTCTTAAAAATTTGTATAAGTCCCTGATTTTCAGTATCTTTATAGTTTAAAAACTATG
>JAWXTP010000195.1:0-2707 GCA_044433415.1 Rikenellaceae bacterium | reverse complement strand
AGAAATATGAATTTCTGTCATTGTTTACTTTGTTGGCGGTTTGATTTGTACAGCTAATACACCATAGAACAAATAGAAAAAAAACAAAGACTGATATTTTCATTACGAACGGATGTTTATTTTCACAAATGCAAATTAATTATCATAGTCAAACTTCATAACAACTTTTCCTACAATATTGCAAATATCATGAGGTTTAGACGAGTGCTTAACCTTATCTTCAGCAGAATAATAAAGGGTATTAATTTTATCAGACTGAGTATCAAAATCACTAAACTCTCTTAATTTATATCCTTCAACGCCATCTTTTTCATACTTAATATACAAGATATCTCCTTTTGTTATATTACTCTTTTTAGTGTTAATATCATCTCCTATCTTGCTAATAAATACTAAATTACCCGCAAAAATACCCCTTGTAGCCATACATTCACCATCAACCTTGCATACGTTATAATCTTGAGGGTTAACCATCTTTCCATTATGATAGAAAGTCTCAAAAGGCGAAAGGCGAAAAGTCCTATTAGATACAATATGCGCTCCTTCAATTAATCCAGCTTTTACAGTCCCTACCGTAAAAGAACGCTTATCATATAGCTTTGTGATAGTAATTATTAGAACTGCAAATCCAACTAACAAAATTGCAAATATTATATATGCATCCATACTTGAAATTATTTTTATATCTTAATTTTTACTTGGTAATATATCTGAATCTACTGATATGTGACTTATCTTAAGTGATTTTGCTTTATACATGAATAAAGAAATCATAAATAAAGCAAAAATACACGGAACTCTTAAGATTGTAATTATTTCATTATTGACTTCTGCAATAGGTTTCAATACTATAATACAAACTAAAGCAGCAAATAAATACCACATGTTATTTGTCATTCTATCCTTCATATTATTCGTTTTAAATATAATTGAGGTTATATAGTTGTCAACTACTAACATAATCACTACTCCTAAATTTAAAAACAACGTTTCTATATCCTTATTTATTTTCAACTAACTTTAATAAAACATCTTCCCCATCAACCATGATCAAACAAGATACCAAACTTTGATAAGAAAACATAAACAACAGCAATAGCCAAATGAAAGATAAGGAATATCTCGTTAATACATGTCCAATATTATATAAATTCATATTCTAGTTTCACACCCAAATTACATTACCATATGCTAAAATAGCATAATATTAAGCACAAAGATAATGAATGTTTTTAATACAACAAATATTTTTTATTGATAAATAAGCTTTTAGCTAATCACTACAGTCAAATACACTATAAAATGAACAGAGAACTATTAGAAGAACTCCGCATCTACTTCGAGGATATAGCGGAGCCGACACACGAAGAGGATAGATTTCACCAACGACTTGAAGCGGATTTAGAGTATTTTCCTATAACTTTCTTGCATCGTGAGGATCTTGCTTCTCGTGGATTTGATGCCGAGGAGATTGACGATTGCACAATGAGGGAGCTTGCCGAGAAGATGGGTAGAGCCTATCAAGAGGGGCAATATTGGGAGGATATGGAGATACTCGCAAAGGAGGTTACCGAGAAATTCCGTTGTCCTAAATGCCTGCAAGAGATAACATAGATACGAGCGTTACGGACAAATTTTCAGTTGCCTTTGTGGGCACGAATGGAGTATAAATTAATATAATAACAACCTAAAAAACACACAACAATGATAGAAAAACAATATATCTACGACACCTGCAATACAATCAAAGAGATCCTAAGCTACAACAAACCAATAGTCTGGTCGTGGGGAGTCGAGGGTTTTCGCTATACCGAATTTCAAGAAATGCCCGCCCTACGCTTCCGAGTAAACGGTTTCCTCCATAAAGGCGACGTAGTGGTAGCCTACAACGGTGGTGCCGACACCTTCGAGGTCTACTGCCTCAACCGTACCAACAAAATCACAAACAGCCAAGATGATGTCTACTTCGATGTTCTGGTCGATGTAATAGATAGAATGGTCGAGAAAGATTGCTCACAGGAGAATTACAGCGAGCAGGTTAGTAGCTGGTGCAAAGAGTTGTGATTACGCCAAGGTCAATGAGAAACGAAGTCCCAAAGCCTCAGAAATAAGTATAAAAGTTGAGAGTTGCATATCGGTCTCGCCCTTTTCGAGCATAGCGATATACTCTCGCTTTTTACCTATCTTTTCAGCAAGATCTTTCTGTGTGATACCTGCCGATTTACGAGCACCTTTAAGTATTTCAGCATAATACCACGCACGAGACTTAGCCTCGAACTCTGTACGGCTCATCTCCCCTTCAGCTCCGTACTTTGCTGAAAGCATATCGTCCACCTTGGGAAGTGATGCTAATTTTGCAGGGTCTAATTTTGGTCTCATTACTCTAAAGTTTTAATTATATTATTAGCTAAATCAATTTGACGTTTATAATCCTTAGTCGATTTCTTCAGAAATCCATTAAGGAGTAGAATTTGTTTTGATTCTATGATATTATCGTGGTCAATGGTAAATAAAATTACTCTATATTCATTGCCGACCGATATTCTTAGTTCATAGAAATCACTGTCAATTAATTTTTTAGCCAACTTTGTATTTATGACTTTGACCTCTCTTAATACATTAAGAGCATAATCCAACTTATCTTGTGCCTTTGTAGGTAAAGATTCGTAGAACTCATCAAACTCATTACTTCGTATTACTATTCTCA
>JAWXTP010000194.1:0-2910 GCA_044433415.1 Rikenellaceae bacterium | reverse complement strand
ACGACCTTAGTAGTACGAGCGTAATCAGTCTTAAAAAATACAAGCTCTAACTTTACTTGTCCGAGAGATTTTGGGTTCTCTTTACCCCTTACATTAATTGAAAACATAGCACATTAGCTTTTATTTGTTAAACTTATTTTCAGTGAAAAATGCCCTAAATTTCGAACATCATTTCCCACTACATAAGAATAGGGGTTTTCACCAAAAAGGGGTTATTTTGCTAAACTTTTTTATTTTAGCCTCAAATCCCGTAAACAAATATTTTGCTAATGTGCTATGTTACTTAGAGTTACAATGTGCACTACTGTAAACATCTAAAAAGAGGGGAGTCTCAGTACGGCAATCTCATTTTTTTATTATTTGGCTCCCCATATTCTTTATAACTAATTATTTACGTATGAATAACTTAAGAAAAACAATATTTTTAGCTCTACTTTTGTCAAGTGTGCTGTTCTCTTGTGCAGAGTATAATAACAAGAAGTTAGATATCTCACCTGTGGATTATGTAAATCCTTACATGGGGAATATTAGTCATCTATTAGTACCAACATTTCCAACAGTGCATTTGCCAAATAGCATGTTGCGTGTATATCCTCACCGTGATGATTACACAACAGATAATATAAAAGGTTTGCCAATTATAGTTCCTGACCACCGTAAGGGCGGATATTTTACTGTAGCTCCTTTTGTGAGCTCTACAGAAGCAATGTTTAAAAATGGTGTACAGTTTAGCTATGAACGTGAGGTGATAAAACCATACAAATATAGTGTTTACTTAGATCAAGAGGAGATAGCTGTAGATTTTGCCCCTTCACATCAAAGTGCAGTATATAGTTTTAGTTTTTGTAAAACTGATGCTACACCTAAACTTATGTTTAATGCTAAGAATGGCGAGGTTGTAATTAGTGGAAATAGTGTGCAAGGCTCCGAAAAACTTATCAGTAATGGTAACTCTCCTGCAAATGTATATATGTATGGGGAGTTTGATGCAAAAGTTAAAACTGTGGACTCTCAAAAAAAAGGTAAAGGTAACATGGTGATTGCAACATTTGATAACACATCGAAAGATATGACTTTCCGTTATGGAGTTTCATTTATAAGCGTAGAGCAAGCTAAGAAAAACTATAAAAGAGAAGTTGCTAATTATAGTGTAAAACAGGTAGCTCAGGTAGGACGTGAAATATGGGAAGAGGCTTTAGGGAAAATTGAAGTTGAAGGAGCTAGTGAGGATGAAAAAACTGTATTTTATACTTCTTTATATAGAACCTATGAAAGACCTGTAAATATCAGTGAAGATGGTCGTTATTTTAGTCCTTTTGATGGTAAAATAAGAGATGATAATGGTCGTGACTTCCTTGTTGATGATTGGTTGTGGGACACTTTTAGAGCTTCTCATCCTTTGCGAACATTGATAGATGCAGGAACTCAGGGAGATATAGTGAATTCTTATATAGAGATGTCTTATTACCGTGATGGAGGCAAAACATGGTTCCCTAACTTCCCTAAAGTTACAGGTGATTCTCATGGTATGAATTGTAACCATGGTGTAGGTGTAGTATTAGATAGTTGGAGGAAGGGTGTTAGAAGTTTTGATCTTCAAAAAGCCTTTACAACTTGTAGAGCTTCACTAGAGGAGAAGACTTTAGTTCCTTGGAGCGGTGCTGAAGCAGGAGTATTAGATGATTTCTATAAAGAAAATGGTTACTTTCCTGCACTTCATCCCCACCAAGAAGAAACAGTAGAGAATGTTGTAGGACATGAACATCGTCAAGCCGTGGCAGTAACTTTGGGTACTTCTTATGATCATTGGTGTCTTTCAGAAATAGCTAAGGAGCTAGGCATGGACAACGAAGCTAAACACTATGCTAAGACAGGTCTTAACTATAGAAATGTCTTTAACCCAGAAACTAGATTCTTTCATCCTAAAGATGAAGACGGAAAATTTATTCCAGATGTTGATTATAGGTATTCACGCGGTCGTGGTGCGCGCCACTATTATGATGAGAATAACGCTTACACTTATCGTTGGGAGGTTCAACATAATGTAGCAGATTTAGTTTCTTTAATAGGGGGTAAAGATATGTTCTGTAGAGCTTTGGATTCTTTATTTAATACGCCTCTAGGTAAATCACGAATAGAGTTTTGGTCTACTTTTGGGGGTGATCAAACAGGTAATGTAGGGCAGTTCTCTATGGGTAATGAGCCTAGTTTCCATATTCCATACCTATATAATTATGCAGGGGAGCCATGGATGACACAAAAACGAATACGTCAGCTTATAAAAATGTGGTTCCGTAATGATCTTATGGGTGTACCTGGTGATGAAGATGGTGGTGGTATGTCAGCATTTGTAGTATTTAGTCAGTTAGGTTTTTATCCTGTAACTCCAGGGTTACCAATATATAACATCACTTCACCTATATTCACACATTCTAAAGTCAAACTGTCAAATGGTAAAACTTTTGAGATAATAGCTGCTAATGCTTCCGAGGATAATAAATATATTCAATCAGCAAAACTGAATGGTGTAGAGTGGGATAAACCTTGGTTTACACATGAAGACTTGATAAATGGTGGTGTGTTAGAATTGGAATTAGGTGATTTGCCTAATAAAAATTGGGGTGCTACAACTCCTCCCCCATCAGGATATGATAATTAATTATGAATTATAAATTACTACTGTTGCGCAAATTTTCATTATGCGCTTACAAGTATTTAGTTTATATATAGTTACAGACGTTCTTTGATTTTTTGATTTGAAATAATTTCTATCTTTGTATTTTTATTATTGCAGAGATATGAATAATGGCAGATAATGGCGTGGTTATGAAAAATACAGTATCTAAAAGAAACTATCCAATAGCAATGAGACGCATAGAATATTTAGATAAAGAAAAACAAGAAACACTG
>JAWXTP010000193.1:0-2922 GCA_044433415.1 Rikenellaceae bacterium | reverse complement strand
GGTTATGATTTTAAGTGCTTAGAGTTGTCAAAGTCAGGATACAGGGTAAAAATATGCTATTTGGACATCATTTAAGTAATGTAATGGGTGTAGGATACACAGATTGGAAACAGAAACTAAACAGTAGTGATGTTGTAAAAAGCGTATCAGATTACCCCGCTCTATTTGGATTTGATTTCGGTCGTGGCTTTAGTCGTCAAATGGCGGCTGTAAAAACTGCTGCTAAGTTAGGTGGGATAATTACTATTAGTGACCATATGCCTAACCCACATAAGCCAAAAACCTACAAACATATCAAAGGCTCAGAGAATGAACTGAAAGCAGCATTACCTGGTGGTGAATACCATGATGTACTATTAGCTAGACTTGATTCAGTAGCTGATTTTGCTAACAAAGCAATAATAGATGGAAAAAAGATACCAATAATCTACCGACCATGGCATGAACATACAGGTGGTTGGTTCTGGTGGGGTTCTAAATCCTCAACACCTGAAGAGTATATTCAGTTATGGCGTTTCACCGTAGAATACCTTAGAGATATAAAAGGGGTAAATAATCTTATATACGCCTACTCACCATCACAATTTAATGATGATTATTCCTCATATGAGTACCGTAACCCAGGTTCGGAATATTTTGATATTGCAGGGATAGATATATACACAACTAGTGGTGATGAAAATGTTACTAACATGATTAATTGCATAGCATCAGTCGTAGAGTATGCACAAACTCATAATAAAGTACCAGCGTTAACTGAATTTGGCTATCGTTCAGGTATTGAGAATTGTGAAGATCCAAACTGGTACACTGAAGCCTTTCTGAACCCTCTGTTAGCTAATAAGAAGGCTAGAGAGATAGTCTATGCTCTAACATGGACAAATTCAAATACAGGCACATGGGTACCACTAGAGGGGAATCCAATGCACAATGACTTCATAAAGTTCTATGAAGATAACTACACAGCATTTCTTAAAGATTGGCTAAACAGATAACCTACTCCATCAGATTACATAAAGGGGACTTCTAAATATAATATAGAGGGTATCGCACACATGCGGCACCCTCTATATTTTTTGTATTCATAACAAAGGGGGAAACTACCTTTACAGTTCGTTTCCCCCTTCTACCCAATTTATATATACTTGAATTTATTCTAATATTTAACGACAGGCACACTCCTGACTTTGACAATGCGTCACCCTAGTCAATTTTCAAGTCAAACAGAGGTTTAATTTTTAGTTGTTCCTCAGTCAGAAACAATGTTTCCACATGTACCCTCTTATTATATGATTGCTTTATGTATATTGTAGTAATTGTTTTAGCAATAGCTATAACTTTATCAACACTCATACCTAGATTTAGAATATTTATCATCCGTTCCAGTTCTTTGTATACTTTATAAGCAACAAAACATATAGATATGTGCGCCAATATTCGTTTTTCACTAAAATGAAATATTGGTCGCATTTCTAAAGTGCTTTTAGAGATTCTAAATGCTTTTTCTACAACCCACAAACTATTATAGTGATCTACTATTTCATGTGCTGTTAACACCTCATTATCGGTATTTGTTATATATCCTTTTAATCCATCCCATTGAGAATCTTCAGATATTTTGGTTTGACAGATAGAAACTTTAACGTCTTTATTAATCTCTAAAAATTTATTGTAACCACGTTTATTTATATGTTCTTTTGTTAGCACCCCTTTGTTATATGCTTTTTGCAATCTAGCAACACCCTTATTTCTGTTGTATTCATCTTTCTTAGCTCTTTTAGATGAATAGGTTAATATCAATCGCTGAGTGCCACATTTCTTGTATTCATGACATTTATAATCCTGTTTCTCCTGAGATAATATCCACTCTTTGATATATTTACTTTCGCTACGGATCCTAGCTCCTAAAATGTATTTATACCCTGCTTTTTCAAGTAAATTGATATTCTTACTACTCATTAATCCTGAATCAGCAACTATTATGAAATCAGATAACGAAAAGCGTTGAACGAAATCATCAACTATTGGTAACATAGTTCTACCTTCAAATTGATCTCCCCTAAAAACAGAGTAAGAGAGAGGATAACCGTTGGCACTAACAAGAAGACCTAATACTATTTGTGACTCACTTGTTTTGCCATCCTTTGAAAAACCTGGCATCCTTATCTCATCTTGAACAGAAGATTCAAAGTACAAGGTAGTGACATCGTAAAACATTAAACCTATTTTACCGCCTAATATTTTTTGTGTATGTTCAACGCTTATAGACTGAATTAGATCTTGCTGAGTATTATGCAATTTATCCATATATCGATAGATATTATGCAGCTGTACATCTTCATTGTAATATGATTTCAGATATGCAGCAGTTGATAATTTACTCATAGGCTGACATATTCGAGATATTACTAGATGGCGTAGAATATCATCTCCTATCTTATTAAAACCTATGCTATCATAGACCTTTTTGAGGATTATATATGGTGCATTAAGTAGTATCTTATCAATTCTTGATACTACATTTTTTGTCTCATTAACCTCTTCTTCTTGTTCGTCTAACAAATTGAAGTTAATAGTTTGTTGACCGCCATAGTGCAAGATCCAATCGTTGGCTTTATCGCATAGAAGTTTTATGTCGTTTTCCTCAGTCGCAACTCCAAAACGTTTAATTTCTTTGAATTTACCACAACTTTTGTCTACGACAACAACGCTAACACTACCGCTTCTATTCTTTTTTTTGCGTACAAACATATGCAAATATACGAATTTACTCCTTGCGTCACCCTAGTAGAGTTTTGAAAAAATATAGATGCTTGCATTTCAGATGGTTATGATTTTAAGTGCTTGGAGTTGTCAAAGTCAGGAAATTAGGGACTTAACAAAAAAAGAGAGGGACTAACTGATTTTATTCAGTTTTGCCCC
>JAWXTP010000192.1:0-2938 GCA_044433415.1 Rikenellaceae bacterium | reverse complement strand
GTAAAAGACTCGGATACCTCACACCAAATGAAAAATTTAAACAAATTATAAATATGAATTCAGTTGCATTTGCAGGTTGAATTCAGCTCTCCTTTAGAAATCTCACACAAATCTCACCTCAATTAATCCACTTTCTAAAAAAATATTCTCTATTTTATAACTTTTCTATATAAACATAATATGCAGGATGTATATGTCCTTCACTATCTATTAATTCCGCTTTAAAATCAAATTTCCCAGCAGGAACTTTACATTTAAAAGTAACCTCCTTAGTATCTGCCTCTATTTCGCTAGCTTTAAACATTCCAGCAACATACATTTGTGCTTTTACAAAATCATCTTTTGTACTTGCAGGCATAGTCTTAGCCAACTCTATTTGTTTTGGCTGAGCCTCAAAGGTAGAATTTATACCTAAACCACTTTCACGAGGGAAACGGCATAAAGTAATAGCATATTCCGCATCTTCAAGGAATTGAATTTTCCAATAACCATTTCCTCTATTAGCAGAAGCAACATGCTCTTGATCCCAAATAGCCATATATTGACCTGTATGTAAATCGTGCGATGATATTCTAGTTGAATTTTCTTTTGGCGAACCAACTTGAATATAACCATAGCGCTCATCCACATTCTCTGCAAGGAAAGAATCCCACCAACGCTCATAACCATCTTTTAAACGAGCTACTACCTCTGGATATTGCTCTATAACATTATCCTTTTGAGCTAAATCTTTATTCACATCATATAATGCTGTACCGTCAATCAATCTCCACTTTTCATCCATCACCACATATCTCTTATACTTGATAAGGTTCTGCTCTCTTTGAGTATCCATGTACAAAACACGATTTTCCCACTCAGGATTTTCTTCTGTCAATAAAGGCTTTAAACTCTTACCATCAAGAGGTTTAACAGGGTTAAAATCTAATCCCAATAAATCTACAAATGTAGGTAACAAGTCATAATGAGCTACTAGCTGATTTACATCTTTTCCGCCTGTAATGTTACCGTCTTTCCATCTAACAAAGAAAGGAACACGGTGTCCACCTTCCCAAGTACTAGCTTTGCCACCTGTCATACCAGCGTTAAACACATGAGCACCAGCGGTAGTACCATTATCTGTTGTAAAAATTAAAATAGTATTATCTGCTATCTTTAATTTTTTCAATAAGTCTTCTAGCTTTTTAAAGTTGTCATCAATATTGGTAATCATACCATAAAAACGACGTAACCTATCAGTTATAGGTTCACCATTGATTTCTGTAGACTCATACATATTATAATATTCCTGCGGAACATTAAATGGGCCATGAGGCGCATTTGTAGAAATATAACAGAAAAAAGGATTATCCTTATTTTCTTTTATAAACTCCATAGCCTCAGAGAAAAACACATCAGTACAATATCCTTCATACTTTTGTGCTACACCATTATGCATATATGTATCATCAAAATAGTCATTATGCCAATAGTCAGGACCTTGACTTACACCACCGCCACCATGACAAACAACTTCATGAAAACCTCTATCTTCTGGTCGATTTGGATAGTTATCCCCCAAGTGCCATTTACCATACATAGCATTAGTGTATCCATTTTGAGCTAATATCTGTGGTAAAAGAACTTCATCATTAAAAACTATAGAGCGCCCTGATATTGTATGATAAACATTAACACGATTACAATGTCTACCTGTCATAATAGAAGAACGTGTAGGTGCAGAAGTAGTAGAAACATGATAATTATCTAAACGAACTGCATCCTCATAAAACTTATCTATATTTGGAGTTTTAATATACTGATTACCAGTACAACCTAAATCACCTTTACCTTGGTCATCTGTTATGATAAAAATAACATTTGGTTTTTCTTTTGTCTTAGCGTCACAAGTCCCAGCTAATACCCCATTCATAGGCATTAATGCAACTAGCGCTAACGGGCAAAATTGATTTATTGAACTCATAATATTGTAAGTTTTGAAAGGGTAATTCTAATTTATCAACAAACATGCATTTGATTAAAATATCTTATGCTTATCAGTTAATAACAGTTACAAATTTATAAAATTTTATTTCAAATTCATTATTTTAAAAAGTTTTTTTTACAAAAAAAACACCTTGTCATTACAAAACACTGGTATTCAGTACAATCAAAAAAAACAATAATGTAAAAAAAATATCATCTCCGCAATAAATCATACGAAAATCCCGTTAAAACCGACATTTAATTCAGGGATGTTATAGAAAAAAAACATAAATTTGCAAAAAAACAAACAATTACAAACCTTGCTTTAACACTAATAAAAACATAAATGGGAATACATACTATATACAACGGTTCTTTTACTAGTAAAGACTACAAAAATATGGGATCACCTAAGAACCTCATAATTCCTTATGGGTATACTTCCATAGGGAAACACGCTTTTTTCATAGGGTATGCAGATTCCGACGACCCTAACAACGACAGTTTCTTTCCAGATTTTTACAATGGGTGTGAAACTCTAAAATCAGTAAAATTTCCTGACACTCTTACCTGTATTGAAGAGGAGGCTTTCTGTGGTTGTAAAAACCTACATACTATTAATTTTTCTGAGTCTATTGACACTATTGAAGACGGAGCATTTATTGCCTGCACTAGCTTACAGTCCCTTGTTTTACCTAAGGCACTTAAAGCAATAAACAGAGGAACCTTCTTTCTTTGTGAGAATCTTAAATCTATAACCTTACATAATAACATTGAAATTATTGATGATATAGCTTTCAAGAAATGCAGTAGCCTTTCAAGTATAAATATCCCTAGCTCAGTAATAGAAATTGGCAGATCAGCTTTTTCTGCTTGCGCCCTTAAAACTATAGAAACCCCAAATTCTGTAAGCTCTATTGGTAAAGCAGCCTTTTTAAGTTGTAAAGAATTAAGTTCTGAACCCTTCCTGAAT
>JAWXTP010000191.1:0-2954 GCA_044433415.1 Rikenellaceae bacterium | reverse complement strand
GCTGACCAAACTAAAGGTGCTTACACAGGTGAGGTTTCGGCTGAAATGGTTAAAGCTATTGGTGCTGAGTATGTAATCTTAGGTCACTCTGAAAGAAGAGAGTACTATGGTGAAACTTCTGAAACTTTAAACAAAAAAATGGCTTTAGCTTATGCTAACGGCTTAACTCCTATCTACTGTATCGGAGAGAAACTTGAAGAACGTGAAGCTGAAAAACACTTCGAAGTTGTTAAAACTCAAATCGAAGAAGTTGTTTTCAACCTTACAGAAGAACAATTTGCTGACCTTGTAATCGCTTACGAACCAGTATGGGCTATCGGTACAGGTAAAACTGCTACTTCTGATCAAGCACAAGAAATCCACGCTTATATCCGTAGCGTACTAGCTGACAAATTCGGCGCTTTAGCTGCTGAATGTCCTATTCTTTACGGTGGTAGTTGTAACCCTAAAAACGCTCAAGAAATTTTCTCTAAAGAAGACGTTGACGGTGGACTAATTGGGGGTGCGGCCCTAGTCGCTGAAAACTTCATTGCGATTGCAACTAGTTTTTAGTTTCGGGAGATCGTGAAGGCTTTTCCCAATAGCGGCTCATCTTTGCGACCTTTTTCAAAGTTTTAGTGCTCACAGCCGTCGAGGCTGCTCCGCGTAAAACTTTAAAAAACGCCGCAAATATGAACCACTCTTGAAAAAAGCGGACAATCGTGGACGCTAAGTTTTAAAGCCCATACAGCATCGAGCTGTATGGGCTTTATCTTTGAAAATAGCTAGCTGGGTCAAACAGGGTCGAACTGGGTCAAGCAGGGTCGAACTGGGTCGCGGCAAGCGACTAAAGATTGTTGTAAATCTTTCAGTAATCTTTCAGTAATCTTTCAGTAATCTTTAGTCGCTTGTCGCGACCCTGTTCGACCCTGCTTGACCCAGGTGATTTATCAGGGCTTAGCAGTACAATCTCCAAGTAGTAACCTTATTTCTCTTTTATTGGTATGTCAATTGTATGTTAATTGTAGTCTATTCACAAAAGTTATTAAAAGTTATTAACATTGTTGTTAACAAAATAAACTCCTAAATTTAAGTTTTTGTGTTTATAAGTTATTAACACTAATGTTAATAAATAAGTTATTTGTATATAGAGGGTTATATGTGCTTGAAAAAAGTTCTTAACATTTTATGTTGAGTTTATTAACATTTTTGTCAACGATATAAACATAAGATTATAAGGGATTAGTAATTACACAATAGCAAACAATTAACATTTGTTTTTAACAAAGTCGTAAGAGTTAATGTTTAATAATCAGCCTGTAATAAAATTGCAATCATAACTTTTATATTTGCAAAATTTTGATTATCTTTGTTAAGTTATTGTTACTAAAATACTGTATTTAATTAAAAATATTTATATATGTTTGCAAAGGAAACTTACGAAAAGAGAAGAAATTCTCTAAGAAAGAAAATAAAAAGTGGTATAATTTTATTGTTAGGAAATAGTGAGGCTTCACGAAATTATCCTAGTAATTATGAGCATTTCCGTCAGGATAGTACTTTTCTTTACTATTTTGGTATTAATGCCGCTGATTTAGTGGGTGTTATTGATGTTGATAATGCTACAGATTGTTTGTATGGTAATGATTATACACTTGATGATATAATTTGGATGGGTGATCAGCCTACTGTGAAACAATTAGCTGCTAAGGCAGGTGTGAATTCTACACACACGCTTAGAGACCTTCAAAAGACTGTAAAGATGGCTATCTCTAAAGGTCGAAGAATACATTTCTTACCTCCTTATAGAGCTGAGAATACCTTGAAATTAAAAGATTTGTTGGGTATTAAGGCATCTACCATAAAAGATTATGTTTCTAAAGAGCTTATAAGTGCTGTAGTTTCTGATAGAGAGATTAAATCTAAAAAAGAGATAGAGGAGCTAGATAGAGCTTTCGCTATAGGTTATGAAATGCACACCCTAGCAATGCAGATGTGTAAACCTAAGGTTAAAGAACGCGAAATAGCAGGTGCTATAGAAGGTATAGCTTTATGTAAAGGACTTGGGGTGTCTTTCCATAATATAGTGAGTCATAATGGTCAAACACTTCATAATCACTGTCATGATAATAAATTAGACGGTGATAGATTATTACTTGTGGATGCAGGTGCTGAAACTGTACTTAACTATTGTAGTGATAATACACGTACTATGCCTGTGTCGGGAATTTACACTAATAAACAACGTGATGTTTATACAGTGTTAACTGCCGCTTTCGAGAAGTCTTTGTCTTTAGTGAAGGCAGGGATTACTTATCAAAGTGTACAGTATGAATGTTTTAAAGTTATGGCAGAAGGATTATCAGCGTTAGGACTTATAAAAGGTAATGTTGAAGATGCTGTAGATAAAGGAGTGGTGAGCTTGTTTATGCCCCATGGACTTGGTCACCAACTAGGTCTTGATGTTCATGATATGGAAAACTTTGGAGAGAACTTTGTTGGTTATGATGAAGAAACAGAACGTAGCACTCAATTTGGTTTCTCAGCTCTAAGAATGGGTAAGAGACTTCGCCCAGGACATGTTATAACTGTTGAACCAGGGATATACTTTGTGCCTAAGTTAATAGAGAAATGGAGAAGTGAAGGTATTAATCGCTCATTCCTGAATTATGATCTTATAGAGGACTATATGGACTTTGGTGGTATGCGCGTTGAAGATACTGTTGTTGTTACTGAGGGTGGCTCTCGTATCTTAGGGAATAAACGTATCCCTTATACGGCAGATCAAATCGAAGATTATATGGCTAAGTTTAAATAATCTTTGTCGGTAGTTTAGGAAGATTTTCCTAATAATGACGTGTGTTTTAGTTTTTTGGTTCTCCCAGCATGGGCGAACTGGGTCAAGTAGGGTCAAACTGGATAGCGACAAGCGTGGAAAGATTGCTTGAAAGATTACTGGAGGGTCAAAGAGGTCA
>JAWXTP010000190.1:0-3047 GCA_044433415.1 Rikenellaceae bacterium | reverse complement strand
CGAATGAGAACACAAACGGACTCATTAGGCAATACATCCCTAAGGGAACGGACTTTAGTGAAGTAACCGCAAAGCAGATTAAATGGATTGAAAACAAACTAAATAATCGTCCTCGTAAAAGGCTCGGATACCTCACTCCAAATGAAAAATTTAAACAAATTATTAATATGAATTCAGTTGCATTTGCAGGTTGAATTCAGCATATATAAGGTTTATAATCGATTAATCTCACTCTCACCAGCTAAACGACCTTTGTATCCAGTTTTAGCGCTGTTAAAACGCCATGAAATATTTAGCCTAATGCTTCGTCGGTCGTTGTTTTCAATGCTTGTAGTGTATGTATTGTTTATATAGGTGCTTAGGCGATCAATCTCTTTGTTAAAGATATCTTGAACTGAAATACCAATCATTAATGTCTTTTTAAATAGCTTATAGTTTAGTGAAGCATCAAATCTGTGTGTAGATTGAGAAGTGTATATCTCGGCTACTCCTCCACTCGTATAGATATAGTCCACATTAGCTGTAAATAGAGGTGTTATGTGAAAGTAGTTGCACATCTCAAGGTAGAAAGTTGGCTTATCTATGCGTTGGTTCTCGTCTAAGTATGTCACGTTAAATAGAGGTTGGATATATGCAGCAGTGTACATCGGTTCGTAGAATTTAAAGCGTTTCGAGTAGTTTAGAAATAGCTTTAAACTCTGATACTTATCGTAGTTGCTCCATGTGTAGATAGAGACCTTCTCGTCTTCTGAGTCATTTAATATATTCATAGCTATATAATCCTTTATATAGCTATACATAAATGTAGCACTAAAGTCTTTGTATGATGTAATATATTGTATGCTATGTCTTAGAGACTCTTTAAGTGATGGATTACCCTCTTCTATTTGAAATTCATTGATATATGAGGAGTAAGAACCTAAGTTTGAGTAAGATGGTCTACTCACTTTCGCTGAATAGCTAAAAATGTGATTAGTTTTTCCAATCTTATACTTCATGCTCAAACTAGGAAGTAGATTTCCATACTCTCTATCTATATCATATTCAGGATTGATTAAATCTTTATACTCAGTTTGCGTATACTCATACCTTAACCCTGCTGTTAGCGTTATAGGTTCCAGTTTAAGGTTGTAATCTAAGAATCCTGCTACTTTAGCCTCAGAGAGTTTATATTTTGCGTCGTCACCAATCCCAGTTACATAGTTAGTCTCTCCATCTCCAGAAACTTTCGTCACTTCTGCACCTACTGTAAATCTGTTTTTATCATTTATTGTGTGATCAAGCAGTAGTTTACCCGCAAATAACTCATAATTTGAGGGGCTATTCATTGTTGTTAGGCTCTCCTCATTTGAAATGAGTGAAACTTCTTCAATATATTGATTACGATCTGAGGAGTTGTTTAGATAATCTGCAAAGAAGTTAATCTCCGACTTCTCGCTAACTTTACCGATGTAAAATAGGTTAAATAGATCTCCATTATTATTTTGTTCTAGATGAGATAGACCATCTACCTCACTGTCAAGAATTGAATTTTTAAAAGATTCTGTGTGCAGTGAGAAAAGAGAGTTTATTTTGTTAGATCTATGATTATACATAGCCCCGACAGTGTGGTTCTTATTGATATTGTAGTTTAAAGAGAACATCCCCGAAAGAGATTTATTCCTATTTTTGAGAGTCTCCATATCAACGTAGTTCTCCCATACATCTGTGCCACTATTTTTTAAATATCTCTCTTGTGTAGAGCCTTGACCAAGGTCGCTATACTCAAAAACAGCTGAAAAATTTAACTTTCCGACATTATAGTTGGCGTTAAGGTTGTTTGAGTAGCCCCAAAATTTGTTCTTAACCACCATCTCATTTAAAAATAGATCAAAACCATCGGTTTTTTGATAAGTTTTAACAAGTACAACAGCCTTTACATCTGCACCATATTTCGCACCCGGGTTCTCAACCAATTCAACACTACGAATCTGTGTTGGAGCGATATTTTTTAATTCATCAATAGAATATAGCTCCCTTCCATCAACATATATCGTTGGAGTCTCCCCAGAAATGGTGCTTATAGATGTGTTATCACCCCTTAACCCCGGAATCTTAGTTAGAAGATCAATTGTTGATGCCTCATTAGTAAGTACACTATTTTTAATCGTGTATAGCGTTCCATTGTCGCCTATTGTAGAGAATTTTCTTTGACCAATTACTTGTGCCTCCTCAAGATACATATTTTGATCCTCTAGGATAATCACCTCATTATTTAAGGGCAGATTAACGTTCTTATCCTTATATCCTAGACAACTAATTGTAATATACCTGCTCGAAGAGTTATCCTCTTCATTTTTTAACTCAAAAAACCCTTCACTATCTGTAATTGTCCCACCTCCAACTATCGACGAATCGGCAGACTCTTGTAATATTACTGCTGCATACTGAACAGGTAATCCACTCATGCTCTGAACTTTGCCTTTAACTAGCTCTTGTGCGTAAAGAGGGGTGTAAAGTAGTGTAAAAATAAATAATACTATTTTGACGATATTTTTCATATTTTTAAGTTTTTATGATAACACTTTAATTTTTTTGTGTTATCTTTGTTTGCGTTTTTGCGAGTTTCCTATTTTGTAACATTTGTCTCTACCTTGTAGAGCATCTGCTTCGGAGTGGGGACTCTTTTTTCTCCGATTCCGGGGGTATTGAGGGAACTTCTAGAAACTGAATTTTAACGCTTTCAAATTTTAAAGTTTCATCTTTGAATTTTTACAAATACGCCGTGGGAACCACCACGCCTGTATTTATAAAACTCCAAATCTAAACTTTTAAAATTCGAAATCGAATAAAACCAGTTTCTAGAACTCCCCTTAATTTTTCCTGTTTGCCTTTTTGTTGTTTTAGAGTGTTAAAATCCTGTTTCTATAAGTCCCCTTTAATTTAATCCGTAAAATTGAATCCACCACCAGCATTCGCCAGTCCAATACCAAGCACCATTATCATTTAGAGAAGGTGGTTTATTATTTTCGTCAAATTCAGTGTCATCTGTTAAAGCTTCAATATTA
>JAWXTP010000189.1:0-3075 GCA_044433415.1 Rikenellaceae bacterium | reverse complement strand
ATCAGGAACGTCAGTACCTAGAGTTAAAGGAAGGTCGTCAGCAGGTCCAATCATATCTGAAGTGATACGCTCGAAATAACCACCACTACCTGTAAGACGGTTACGGAATAAAGCGAAGTCTAAACCTACCTCATAAGAAGTTACAGTTTCCCAAGTTAGAGAAGTACTAATTAGCGATGGCGCAGAAGCCGTATTTTGTTTAGCACCATCATACATCCAACCACTATTACTTGTACCTAGAGTCATAGTTGAGTAGAAAGGATAGAAGCTATTAGTGTTAGTGTTACCTAACTGACCCCAAGAAGCTCTCAGTTTAAGAGTAGAGAAAATATCTCGCGCTGGCTCAAAGAAGTCTTCTTTAGCGATGTTCCAACCTATAGAAGCTGAAGGGAATACTGCCCAACGTACGTCTTCAATAAAACGAGAAGTACCATCATAACGAGCGTTAAGTTCTACAAGATATTTTCCTTTGTAGTCATAGTTAATACGACCAAAGAAACCAGCAGTAGCCCAAGCTGAGTAACCTGCTGCAATACCTGATTCAACAAATGAGTTAGAAGTATTAATTGTAGGAAGATTTGGTGTTACAAGATCTTGCGCTGCAATAGACATATTTCTGTAATCATAGTATTCAGTATTAAAACCACCTAACACTTTAAATGTGTGACCATTAATCTCTTTAGTATAATCAGAGAATAAGTTGAAAGTGTAGAAATCTGTAGAGTAAGTACTTTCAGTAACTTTGCTGTAACCAGCAGCAGTAACACCACCGATAAATTCAATTTCTTGAGGAGTACCTGTTGCATCATAACTATATACAGGAAGAATTTCTTGGTGAGTGTGATAGTTAGTAACTTTCATACTACCTTCAGCTGTAATGTTCCAACCTTTAAGAGGAGTAGCAACAAGTCTTACTTGGTTAACATTTATATCAGTTTCTTTTGTAGTATCACCACCTTCAACCATACGGCTATAGCTAGTAGTCTCACTTAAATAACCATTATCATCATAGATAGGGCTATTAGGTTTTGCGTTGTTGATAGAGTGATAGAAAGTACCACTGTTGTAAGTTAAATAAGTAGGTTGTTCGTAGTTAGTACGATTCCACTTATTTGTAATAGTAAGTTTTAACCAGTCTGTAAGTTTCGCGTTGATACGAGAAGTCAAATTATAACGAGTCATGCTTTCCTCATTTCTGAAAACAAGGATACCGTTTTGCTTAGTGTATTGAGCACTAACGTAGTAGTCAAAATTCTCTGTACCTCCAGTGATACTAAGGTTTTGGTCATGAGACATTACCATAGATCTATAGAAGTAGTCATGCCAGTCAGTGTTAGCATTTGTGTATTGATAACCTTTCCACGAAGTACCATCAGTATCAACAACACCTGTAGTGTTTAAAGTACCATTTTGGTAAGCAAGAATACGCGATACAGTGTCTGCATCATAAGTGTCACCAGCACCGTCATTGTTACTTGCTGTATTCATTACAAGAGCATAAGTGTAAGAATCAACAGTTTTAGGAAGGTTGATAGGTGAGTTGAAACGGAAGTTAGAAGAATAGTTAATTCTAGCTTTACCACTAGTACCATTTTTAGTAGTGATAAGAATCACACCGAAAGCAGCACGAGAACCGTAGATAGAAGCTGAAGAAGCATCTTTAAGTACAGAGATACTAGCGATGTCATTAGGGTTTACTGTATTCATGTTACCTTCAACACCATCGATAAGCACAAGTGGAGAGTCGTCAGAATCACCAATAGTACCAGTACCACGGATATTGAAAGACATTTCGTTAGAAACCTCACCACCACCAGAACCAACTGAGAAGTTAAGACCTGGGATAAGACCTTGAAGAGCAGAGCTAACGTCTTTTGTTGGACGAGATTCGATAGCATCACCTTCAATCATACTTACAGCACCTGTAACGTTTACTTTCTTTTGAGTACCGAAACCTACAACTACTACTTCGTCTACAGCAAGTGCTGATTCAACAAGCACGATATCCATTATCTCAGCTGCACGAGCTACTACTGTTGTATAACCAAAATAGGCAATCTCAATAGAATCAGTTGCTTGTACATTAGTAATGTGATACACACCTTCGATATCAGTTACTGCACCTCTAGTTGTATTTTTAACAATTGCTGTTGCACCGATAACTGGTTCGCCAGTAACGTCAACAACTTTACCTGTTATATCAAAAGTACTTTGATATAAACTAGCGTCTGAATTATTTGCAAGTGTTTCAATAGGCATACCCACGAAAAGAGCTGATGCCATTGCTACACATACAAAACGACTTAACCTTTTAAAGTAATTTTTAGCCATTTATTAGAGTTTAATTGATTGATATTTAATTAGTTTTAGTTCTATTTAAAACATCTGTTTAGATGTTTATAAGTTTTTTTAGTTTCTTAGCCTATTCCTTGTTTTAGTTATTGAGTAAACATTAGTCTTATTGGTTGGCTTATTCCAAAAAGATTAATTTATATTTATTATTGCTATTTTTAACAAATGGTTAAAACATAGGCATGATATATGCATATAATCATTTGTTGTTTACAAAGCATACACGTCTAGGTGCTTACGCCATAAAAAAGGCATAGGTACAGAAACGTCATGCTTTCATACGTTATCGTCTAAGCACTTACGTCATAAAAAATGACATAGGTACAGAAACGTCATGCTTTTCAAACATTATCGTCTAGTTTTACCAAAACACAGTAAACGTTTTGGTAGCTTTTATTTCATCATTATTTTCCCTTGGCGGCTGCTTCTACAAGACTTACTATCAGTTTTAACTGTATGCAGCAAAAAAAAAGTTGTTTGCAAAAATAACAAATGCCCTTGAACACTTAAAAGTGCAACATAGAACCTTTGTCTCTTACAACAACTTGAAATTTATTAAGGGGAGTTCTAATAATTGGTTTTATTCGATTTTAGATTTAGAATTTTTAGATTTGGATTTTTATAAATACAGGCGTGGTGGTTCCCACGGCGTATTTATAAAAATTCAAAGATGAAATTTATAAATCTAAAAGCGTTAAAATCCAATTTTTAGAAGTTCCCTTA
>JAWXTP010000188.1:0-3093 GCA_044433415.1 Rikenellaceae bacterium | reverse complement strand
TATAAAGCTAAAAATTTCGTAAAAGCTGGACTAGAAGTCATAATACACATACTTGTAAGTGGCTATGAATCAAAATATAAGTTTAATGTGTTTGATTTTTTGTCATGTAGATAGGTATTTTTGAACCGTGAATAGTGTTATGAATTCAGTTGCATTTGCAGGTTGAATTCAGCATTTATAAAGTATAAAATATAATAATTCAAATCTATGAAGAGATTTATAGGAGTATTAATTCTAACACTTTTAAATTTGTCTACCTATGGGCAACAAATAACAGAAGTGAAAAAAGAAATTAAAATACACTTTGAACACGATAAAAGTGTAATTAATCCTGATTTAGCGCAAAATGCTGAAAGTATTCGTGAACTTTCTGAACACATTAATAATCTAAAAACTGACACCTTATTAACCATAAGGTTTATCGATGTTGATAGTTATACTTCACCTGAAGGTGGACGTCATTACAATCAGAAATTATCAGCGAGACGTACAGATGCAATTTGTGAATACTTAAAAACAGAATATCAAATTCCTGACAGTCTTATTCAAAGCCAACATTCAGGTATAGCATGGGACAAATTAAGAGACTATGTTGTAGAATATCCTGTGCCTTACAAAGATGAGGTACTAGATATCATAGACAATACTCCTGAGGAAACTTGGAAAAGAATCAACCCTACAGATCGTTGGATGTCATTAACTGACAGCCGTATAAAGAGACTTATGGACTTAAGAGCTGGTAAACCTTATAATTATATGAATGAGGTTATTTTTCCTTTTTTACGTCATAGTTCGTTAGTTTCTATATACTTAGTTGAAGAAAAAATTGAGGAGCCTGAACTTGTAGTTGAAGAAGAAGAGGAAAAGGTTGAAGTTGTTGAAGAAATCGTAGAAGTTGAAGTAGAACAAGAAGTAGAGGTAGAACCGATTGTAGAGCCTGAGAAAAAGACAGTTTTTGCTATAAAAACAAATCTAGCAGCTTATGTTCCTTTAATTCTGAATCTCGGAATTGAAGTACCTATTGGTAATAATTTCTCATTTGACTTACCTGTTTATTATAGCCCATATACAGTGGCAAGAAACTACAATTTTAGAGTTTTAATAGCACAACCAGAGTTCCGTTATTGGTTTAAAGAGGCGTTTGATGGTCATTTCATAGGTGCTCATGCAACAGGTGGTTGGTATAACACAGCTTTCAAATGGCATAATTCAGACACTCGCTATCAAGATAAAGACGGTGAAACTCCTTATTACGGATTTGGTTTAAGTTATGGTTATGCTATAAAACTTAGTGAACGTTGGGGTATGGAATTTACCGCAGGCTTCGGTTATTCACGTTTTGATTACGACCAATTCTATAATATAGAAAATGGTGCTAAATTCAATACACGTGAGCTTGATTATTGGGGACCAACTAAATTTGGTGTTACTATCAGTTACAAATTTAACAAGTAGGGGGTGAGATTATGAAAAAGTTTATAAACACAATTTTAATGTCGCTTTTTGCTATAATAGCTCTACTTTCATGCGACACAGTACACGTTTTCCCTGATGAGAATGCAGTAGACCCAACATTGGTTAATGTATTGACAACAGTTAGCGTTACAGTTAGTGAAATGAGTACTGACGATTATCCTATAACGATTGATTCAGACAAATCTTTACGTCTTATAGTAGAGGCATTCAAATATGATGACGCTGAAACTGTTATTGAACGAAAAGAGTTAGTTTTACCTGAAGGTTCAAGTCTTGATGATACATTCTCTGTTGAAATGGACTTAAGTGCAACACGTTACACTCTTGTTGCTTGGTTAACATATACAGATGCTAATCATAATTATGATGATGTATATTATGAAAGTAGTAATGGTCTTAGAAATATTTCATTAATAACTCCTGCTGAGGGAAATACAGACCACAAAGATTGTTATTATGGAAATACAGAGGTAAATCTTCTATCTTATGCTGGTCAGTGGAACGTTGATATAGAAATACCTATTGTTGTTGAAAGACCTATTGCGAAATACTACTTAGTTGCAAATGATGTAAGCCAGTTCCTTACAAAATCTGCTTCTACAAAATCTGTTAGTTATTCAGATATTGAGAAGTACACAGCGGAGATATTGTATGAAGGTTTTATCCCAAATGGTTTGAATGCCTATACAGGAGAGCTTAATGATGCGACAACAGGTTTATCATATACATCATCTTTAGTTGTTATTAATGATGAGAAAGTTGCTGTAGCTATGGATTATGCACTATCTAAAAACTTATCAAATAAATCAGATGACGACGGTACAACGCTTTCAGTAACTGTTAAAATATACGACGACCAAGGCGAGTTAGTAAATGAGCAGGGCGAAGTACAGATATTTACTCAGCGTGGTCAGTTAACTATCGTAGAGTCAGACTTCTTTACACGTAGTGTAGCATCAGGAGTTATCGTTGACCAAAATTTCGATGGTTCTTATGATATTTATCTTGATGATGATGGTAACGTAATAGAATAATTCAAGGGGAGTTCTAATAATTGGTTTTATTCGATTTTAGATTTAGAAGTTTTAGATTTGGAGTTTTATAAATACAGGCGTGGTGGTTCCCACGGCGTATTTGTAAAAATTCAAAGATGAAACTTACAAATCTAAAAGCGTTAAAATCCAATTTTTAGAAGTTCCCTTAGGTGAATATCTAGAAACTGGATTTTAAACATCAAACCCGAGTAAAACCAATTTCTAGGATTCTCTTTAAAATTTCATTTCTTGTTTGTGTTAGGAATATTTGTAGTAACAAAGATTAGTAGAAGGGAAAGAAAAAATGAGAAATGAATAGCCATATTTATTTGAATTTATAAAACTAAATAAAGGGAACTTATAAAATTTAGGTTTTAACTATTTTGATTTTGAAAACCCCAAAATTAAAACAAAGACTCCCCTTAAATAAAGGTTTATAAAACTAAAATATTATATACTAATCAACTCTTGAATTCAACTTGTAAATGCAACTGAGGAATTTGAATGTTGCAGGGAATAGGATAAAATATTTTTTCAGAGAGGAAAGAGAGAAAAAACTCTCCTTCGCTCTGCTGAATGGAAT
>JAWXTP010000187.1:0-3094 GCA_044433415.1 Rikenellaceae bacterium | reverse complement strand
GCACCATAAACTTAGAACGATATGTAGTCCCTATTATGTCATCATAAATCCCTATCATGTATAACATTAGCAGGGCTAACGTAACCAATATCAAACTTATGTCTAGCTCTATTGTAGGCCCAATGTTCGGTATCAACACATTCGTCAACGAAATACATAGCCACACCGAAAATAACACCGCAGGAAAAAAGGTAACCCCTCCCAGGCGCGATGCTGTGGTGCTATGCACCTTCCGTGGATCTATAGGATCTATCAGCCGCTTCCTCAACGATAATATCAATACACGAGGCAGCATAAATGCAACTAACGTACAGCTAATTACAAAAGAAAGTAAAGTTATGATCATTATTTTAGTGTTAGTAATTAGTAATTAATGATAAATGATTAGTGATAAATGGGTCGGAGACCCTGCCTGACCGGCATTAGGTCGACCCGATTCATCTCAGATTCTTGGTCGCTTGTCGCAATAAAAGGGTCTGTGACCCTAAATAAGTTTGTTTGTAGTTAGTAGTTGGAAATATTTTTACAATATTTTAATGAAATCATCCAAGATAATATCACAATTAAATCTTGTATTTATTAAATTCTCAGAAGACTCAGCAACATTCTGTGCATTATTTTGAGAAAACAGAATAACTTCCTTAAATTTTTTTGCTATATCCTCAATATTCTCAGGATCTGCACATAAACCAAGCTGATTTTCTTCTATTATTTCTTTTCCAGAACCTCCAATTACTCCTAAAATTGGCTTTCCACTTCTTAGGTAGGATTGCAACTTAAGGGGTTCTGTTTTTTGAATACCTTCGTCAGGAATTAATGGTAATATCAATGTATTACTTTGCGTTAATACATCATGCATCTCTGAAGCTGGGTGACGACCATGAAATACAACATTTTTAATGTCGTTTTCTTCAACTAGTTTTTTAAGATTATCAAGCCATGACCCATCCCCAACAAAGTTTAATATACAATTATCTAGTTTAGCTAAATGAAATCCTTTAATTACATTATCCAAATTTTGATAAAGTGACACATTACCAGTAAATGTAAAGTTGAATTTAGAAGTATCTAGCTTAATAGATGATGGAGAATCTTCTGACTTAACAAGCCAATTAGGCATGTAGAATGCTTTTTTATTAGTATATGGACTTATGCTGTCAGCAAATTTTTTACTAGAAATAAAAATTTTGTCACTCTTAGCATAAACGTAACGTATAAACTTACCTAATAAACTATCGAGAAGTTTACTTTTCTTAAATCCATAAGCATATACTGCATCTGGCCAAATATCTAATACCCATAAATACAATTTACTTTTATTTCGTTTAGCATAGGCTATACCAGGTAATGCAACGGATAAAGGTCCCGTTTGGCTTACAAATACAACATCATATTTCTCAGTAATACTGCGCGCAATCTTTCGACCTTTGTATACAAAGTAAAAATAATTAAGAAGTTTTTTTATTGTACTATCCTTATATCCTTCTATTACTTTAAAACGATATATTGTTGAACCATTCCATTCTTCACAATAGAAGTCACAATTATCGTAATTATCGTAAACCTTACCATATGGATATGAAGGATGTTGAGTTAGTATATCTACTTTAAAACCCTTATTTTTCAGTTGTATAACCAAATCATTAATAAGAAAATTCTCAGGCCAAAATACTTCTGAAACAACCAATATTTTTTTCATGATATTAATATTTAGACCAATCTACCCACATAGAATTATCATACCTCCATGAATCGTTATATGCTTCAGGGAGTCTTTTCCCAGAGAAAACCATAAGTGTAGCTTCCTCTGATGATGCTTTAATACAATTAGCATAACCTTCTGGGACAGCAATTATATTACTTTCCCCTTCTGTTAAATTAAATATTTCAGGTTGTAAATCTTTGGAAGGATTATCCCAGTCGTCAATCTTGACTACAGCTACTGTAAAGGATCCCTTAACACAATAGAACCATTTCTTCTCAAATTTATGACCGTGCCATCCCCTTATTACACTTTGATCTGTATGGTGAATAAAATAAACACGTTCGACACCATCGAAAATAAAATTATTAAGTGACGTAATAATACCTCTATGATCTTGAAAGAGTTCTCCTTCTATAACTTTAACTTCTGACATAGTATAGAATTTTTTAGTATTTTCTCCAGACCATTTTATTGATAACCCCTGTATAACTTTGGATTATCTTAACAACCTTTGTTGATACGTTTTCATCTACATAATTAAGGACATCTAACGGATAGTCACCGTTTTCATTCATAGAAACAGCTACATCTACAGCTTGTAAAACTTGTTCTGTGGTAATACCTGCAAGCACAAATACACCTTTATCTATAGCTTCTGGACGTTCTGTAGAAGTACGAATACAAACAGCAGGTATTGGCATGCCCTTAGTGTTAAAGTACGCGCTTTCTTCGGGCAAAGTACCACTATCTGAAACTATACAGAAAGCATTTAACTGTAGGTTGTTGTAATCATGGAAACCAAGAGGTTGATTCTGTATAACTCTTGGATCGAATACAAAACCACGCTTTTCTATTGTATTTTTAGCACGTGGATGACATGAATACAATATTGGCATATCATACTTTTCAGCCATTGCATTAACAGCATTCATAAGATTTATGAAATTCTGCTCATTATCTATATTTTCTTCACGATGTGCTGATAATAAGATATATTTGCCTTTTTCTAAACCTAGTTTTGTTAATACATCACTTGCTTTTATACTTTCTAAGTTAGCTGAAAGAACCTCTGCCATAGGTGAACCTGTAACATAAGTACGTTCTTTGGCTGTACCTTCTGAATTTAAGTAACGTCGAGCGTGTTCGCTATAACACATATTTAAATCTGAAATATGGTCTACAATACGACGGTTTGTTTCTTCTGGTAGATTCTCGTCAAAACAACGGTTACCAGCTTCCATGTGGAAAGTAGGAATATGTAGGCGTTTCGCTGAAATAACAGAAAGACAAGAGTTTGTGTCACCTAATACCATTACTGCATCTGGTTGTTGCTCAACCATTAGCGCGTAAGACTTAGCAAGTACATTTCCCATAGTTTCACCTAAATCC
>JAWXTP010000186.1:0-3188 GCA_044433415.1 Rikenellaceae bacterium | reverse complement strand
GCTTCACGAACCTTACCTTCGAAAAGTCTAGAATAGCAACTGTTTTTTCTGTAGGAACACCAGGCTTCATAGCTAAATCTATAGAGAAGTTATCTTCATTAACTGTAGGGAAGAAAGTAAATTTGATACGTCCACCCATATACAGACCTGCTGTAAAAGTAAATAAAGCAATCGTTACTGCAATAACAATAACTTTATGAGTAAGAGTCCATTTCAAGAAAGGAATATAAATTCTATCACAAACATAGAATAAACCTTTATCTAACTTCATTCTTAACTTACCATAGAAAGTATTAGGATTTTGAGGACTTAATATTTTCTCAGACGCTAGGTGACCTGGTAAAATAAGCATACCTTCAACAAGAGAGAATAACAAACACGCTATTACCACTACAGCCATCTCATACATCATCTCAAGGTTACCCTTAACAAACAGTAAAGGCATAAATGCAACCATGGTTGTTGTAACAGATACAAATACCGCTGGAAGCACTTCCATAGTACCTTTTATAGCTGCTGCACGTGGCTTATGACCTTTTTCATAATAAGTATAAATATTCTCACCAATTACGATACCATCATCTACTAAGATACCAATGATAAGTATCATACCAAATAAAGAAATCATATTTATACTAATACCAACTAAGTTAGCTATGATAAACATACCAAATAACGATGCTGGAATACCCCATGCAACCCAAAGAGAAATTCTAAAGTTAAGGAAAAGCGATAGGGCAACAACTACAAGTATAATACCCATTAAACCATTACCATAAAGAATATTAAGCTGTCCATTAAGAATTTCTAAGAAATCACGAATAACAGTAATTCTAACATCACCTCCCTTAGCGTTATATTCTTCAACATAAGCATTGATGTATTCAGAAGTTGCTTTAAGGTCTTCTTCTTTAAGGTTCTGAATAGACATCATAATATTACGGTCACCCTCTAAGAAAGAAGAACTTGGAGTATCTTGGAATTGAAGGATAACTTCACCTAGGTCTTTCACCTTAACTTGTGAACCGTCAGCATTAGAGCGAACTACAATTTCTTTTATATCTTCTGGATCTACCGTACGGTTACGTATATTAATTTTAATTTGTTCCTCTGGGTTTAAAATCACACCTGAATAAGAGTCCACATTGTGAGTAGCTACTGCTGAACAAATCTCCGTTAAAGAAATATCATAACGCTCTAAGTTAGCCTCGTTAACCTCTATAGACATTTCCATAACTGTAGGAATACCATAGATAGAAGTTTGAGAGATTATACCTGAGGCTAAAAACTCATCCTGAATACGATAGGCTTCATCTTTAAGTTTTATTAAATCATTTTCTTTTGACCTTAAAGATATAAACATCGCCGTTGTCGTTGTACGCCCTTTAGACACTGTGGGCTTTTCTGCTCCTGATGGGAAGTTAGAAATAGCATCTACAGCATTCTTGATTTCGTACATCGCAATATTTACGTCATAGTCATTCTGTATGGTAACTGTAACCGTAGCAGAGTTCTCTTGCGAACGCGAACTATGCTCTTTGATACCGACTATACCACGTATAGAGTTCTCTATAAGGGTAACAACCCCTTCTTCCATTTCCTTTGGTGTAGCGCCTTGATAACTAACGTTTATAGTAATAGTTCTAGACTCAACAACAGGAAAAGAGGCCATATTCATAGTATATAATGACCAGATACCAGCCATTACAAATATTGCTATGAATATCTTACCGTAAAAGGGGAATTTTACAAATGTTGATAATATTTTTTTCATTTTAACTTGTGTCTTATATTTTCTGTTTAAGAAACGATTAACTAATTGAATACCAATATACAACTAACCAAACATTCCTTGAAATTATGTTCAGTTTATAACTGATTTCCACTCATATCTAGCATATAAACTTCCATCCCTGCATAAGGAGAAACTAAAGATTCATTTACAAATCTTTCACCTTCTTGTAAGCCTTTCACATACGATTTATCAGAATTAGAAAGCACAACTTCTATATTCTGAGGAACTAACACATCGTCCTTAACAACATACATCATAGAGTCACCCATTACAGCCGAACGGTACACCTCAACAGTCTCTTCGATATCCTTTGAAGGCATAACAACCATTAACATTTGTCCTTCTACTATCTCTAAACTTGGCTCAGAGAAAACAACATAAACATTTACACGCTGAGTAGTTGGATCAACAAAAGAAGCTATACGGTTGATTTTACCAACATGTTCTTTACCTGACTTAGCAACTATAGTAACCTCAGTACCTACTCTTAAGTTTTGAGCATCAGACAAAAATACGCCTACTGTCATTTCTAATACATCTGTAGACATGATTCCTGCAATCTCAACAGATGAAGAAGCAATAGAACCTACCTCACGGTTAACCGAAGTAAACACACCATTAAATGGAGCTTTAATTTCGTAACGTGATAAAACTATTTCTGATTGAATGATGTTATAATAAGAAGATAAAATATTTTTGGTTGAAATATATATTTTTTCTTTGTCTGTATTTATTTTAGGTAGTTCAGGTAGGTTTTTATCTAAACTAATATTTGAAAAGAAATTCATCCATTTATCAAATTCTTCAGGTAAGTCAACTTTGATATCTGGAAGCGCTGTTGCCACAGTATTTAGGAATACACTTTTATCAGCAGCTAAGCTAGCTTTGGCATCTTCTGAATAAATTTTTACTATTGTATCACCTTTTCTAAAACGTACGCCTGTTTTTAAACTTACGTCTCCTGGAAGTATCTTTCCTCCTACCTCTGGGGTAACACTAACAATTTCACGAGCAGCTACTCGACCAGGATACTGTATCGCTACTACATGATCTTTGTAGTCTGCAACATCTGTATGAACACTAGTAGTTACTTTTCTCAAATCACTTTTTGGAGTCGTTGGTTTAGTCTCTACAAGATAGAAGTAAACTAAAGCAGATGCTACCAAAATGGCAACTACAATTGCCGCCACACCTAATTTTCTGTATTTCATTTTTTCATTTAATTTAAGCACAAAAGTGCCATTTGCTATTATTATTTTGTTATTTTTTTGCTTATGCTGAATTCAACCTGCAAATGCAACTGAATTCATATTTATAATTTGTTTAAATTTTTCATTTGGTGTGAGGTATCCGAGTCTTTTACGAGGACGATTATTTAGCTTGCTTTCAATCC
>JAWXTP010000185.1:0-3252 GCA_044433415.1 Rikenellaceae bacterium | reverse complement strand
TCATAAAACACTACAGCAATGAATAATACTAAAAAAAGAGTAGCAGATATAGCGTGTAATGTAGTGTAAGTTCCTGTAAATGACAGTATAAGAAAAGTAGTAAAAATTAGGAATACGATAAGCCTTACTAAATAAAGTCGGGAAGTCGTACTCTTGATTTTAGTTAGCTCATTATTTAATTTTGATAATCTTGTTTTGTAATAGTCTATAGTCATATTAGTTTGTGATAAAGTCCTTAATGTATCACAAAAGTAAGAAAATAATGTTTAAAACAGCAATGAATCCTCATTAAAATTCGAAATAGAATAAAACTAGTTTCTAAAATTCTACTTTAATATAACGGAATTAATTATAAAAAAGAGTTTACTGAGATTAGAATTTATGTTTTAATCTCGGTAAACTTTTTTATTTAGAAGTAGTGCCATTAATGTAGTTGGGAATTAGGCGACAAGCGACTAATAATTGGTATCTTGCGCCAAATGGCGCGCTGGGTCAAAGGGGTAGCTTTCTCATTGCTTGAACCAATTGCGCCCTAAGGGGCGCTACAGGGGTCATAGAGGTCAAATGGGTCCCTGACGGAACTAAAAGATGCAATAGAAACAACAGTTTGTAAAGAAACTAATGGCTTTTTTTTTTAGAATTTTTTGACAATTTTTCCACGCTTGTCGCGACTCTGCATGACCCTGTTAGACCCAGAAAATTACAATTAACAATTACATGTCAGTGCTCTACAAACAAAAACTCAACCTTCTGTTACAGCTGTGCAACAAAAGGTTGAGTTTTTTATATGTATCAAAAAGCGTATATTACCACTCTAGGATTTTCATGAAGTCAAACTCCTCTGGATTGTCAAGATACTTGCTAGCAGCTCTGTAATCTTCTGGAGTGATATAGTGAAGGTTGTTTCTATAGATAGTTTGTACTTTCTCAGAATCAATGTTAACCAAACGAGGTTTGATTTTGCCATTTCCATCCTCTAAGTCTTGTAAGTATAAAGGCTCAGGAGTACCATCACGACCTATTGTTACAACACAACCTGTTGTACCTTCTTTGTAAAGAGTGTAAACAGCTAAACCAAGTTCTGTAGCGTAAGATAAGTCATAAGCTATAGGACGGCAACATCTTAGTTCATAACCAATCTCGTTTGGACGGCTTTTAACTTTGATGCGCATTTTTTGAAGTTTTTGTTGTACTAAAAGGTTGAAGATATGAGATTTACTTACGTTACCAAGCTCAGGGTGGTTGTGTTCGTCATAAGTGAACTCAACGCCTGTTCCGATAATGTCATCATCACTTAGGAAGTGGAAAACACCCTCAGAAATCACAGCTACACCATAAGGAATGCCCATAATACGACGCTTAACCATAGAAGAAATTACTAGACGAGTAATTTTGTCAAATGTGATAGGTGTTTTGTTGAACATCTCAGGAATAACAATCATAGGATAGTGACAAGCAGCGCCAATACCAAATGCAAGGTGACCAGCTTCACGACCCATAGCAGATACTACGAACCAGTTACCACTAGTACGTGCATCTTCATATAGAGTAGTAGCTAACTTAACACCTTCTTCTTTTGCTGAGTGGTAACCAAAAGTAGGGTAGCCCTCAGGAAGAGGTAAGTCATTATCAATAGTTTTAGGAACGTGGATGTTAGCAACGTGAATGTCTTGAGCTTTCAAATATTTTGAAAGGCGATTAGCTGTAGAAGCAGTGTCATCACCACCAATAGTAACTAATAATTTTACGTTGTATTTTTCAAAGAAATCAGCTTTAAACTCTTTATCTTTAGGTTTGTATCTACTCATAACTAGAGCAGAACCACCTCTTGAGAAGATGTTATCAGCAAATTCAAAATCCATGTAAATAAAGTCTGGTTCGTCAGCTAATAAGCTCTTGTAACCACCATTTAAACCAATAACAGTGTAACCGTTATTAGTAAATATTTTTGTAACAGCACTAATTACTGTGTTAATACCAGGTGCTGGACCGCCAGCACAAAGGATTGCAACTGCATCTTTCATATATATACTATTTAAATTTAGACTATTTAGTAGTACAAGTTTGATTTTTCATTCTGTAGGTTATATCTTAATAACCCCTGATATAAGTTTGTAAGAGTATACATAATTAGTATTATACTCTTTTATTTCTTCATAATAGTAAGAAAGATAAAGCCCCTTTTGGGGCTTTACTTTTATACATATATACTATAGAACATTAACAGCGTTAAGATCTTCGTAAGATTGTTTTAGACGAGCAACGATAGACTCTTCACCTTTACGTAACCAAACACGTGGGTCATAATATTTCTTGTTAGGTTTATCATCACCTTCTGGGTTACCAAGTTGAGTTTGTAGGTAACCTTCATTTTTAGTGTAGAAAGTGTGAATACCATTCCAGAATGCCCATTGCATATCTGTATCAAGGTTCATTTTGATAACACCATAGCTGATACCTTCACGAATTTCGTCTTGAGTAGAACCAGAACCACCGTGGAATACAAAGTTTACAGGTTTTTCTGTAGTGTTGTGTTTTTCTTGGATGTATTTTTGAGAAGCATCAAGAATTTTAGGATTTAAAACAACGTTACCTGGTTTGTATACACCGTGAACGTTACCAAAGCTAGCAGCGATAGTAAAGTTAGGAGATACAGCGCTTAAAACTTCATAAGCCTCACATACTTCTTCTGGTTGAGTGTAAAGTTTAGATTGATCAACGTGAGAGTTGTCAACGCCATCTTCTTCACCACCTGTGATACCTAATTCAATCTCTAAAGTCATACCCATTTTAGACATACGAGCAAGATATTTAGCACAGATTTCAAGGTTCTCAGCTAGAGGCTCTTCAGAAAGGTCTAACATGTGAGAAGAGAAAAGAGGTTTACCTGTTTTTGCGAAGTTTTCTTCAGAAGCATCTAAAAGACCGTCAATCCAAGGAAGTAATTTCTTAGCAGCGTGGTCTGTGTGAAGAATTACTGGAACACCGTAAGCAGCAGCAACTGTGTTTACGTGGTGAGCAGCAGAAACTGCACCTAATACAGCAGCTTTTTGACCTTCGTTGCTAACTGTTTTACCAGCATAGAAAGAAGCACCACCATTAGAAAGTTGGATAATAACTGGAGAGTTAATATCACGAGCTGTTTCTAATACAGCGTTAATTGTATTTGTTCCTGTAACGTTAACTGCAGGAATAGCAAAACCTTTTTCTTTTGCAAAAGCAAAAAGTTCTTGAACTGCTGAACCTGTTAGA
>JAWXTP010000184.1:0-3519 GCA_044433415.1 Rikenellaceae bacterium | reverse complement strand
GTATGAACTCTAATATTAAATGATTGAAATTATTGATATTTAGTAATTTAAAATGCTAGTTAATAAATATATTATTGTAAAAATTCTTCCGACCAAGAATGGTCACAGGGGTCGCGACAAGCGATTAAAAATTCTGAGAATAATTTCCACGCTTGTCGCGACCCCTTTGACCTCTTTGACCCCTATGACCCTCCAGTAATCTTTCTAGCAATTTTTAGTCGCTTGTCGCCCCTACAAGCTAAAAGCTAAAAGCTACAAGCTAAAAGTCAACACCTTTTAACCCAATAAAATTTTAACTATTTTAACTCAAATCGACCACTTAAAGGAAGTTTGTCAGATGCTGTACCAACATAAACATCAAACTCACCTGCTTCTGGGGCGAAGACTTCATCTATACGATAGAATGCTAAATCCTCAGGGGCGATAGTAAACGTTACTTCTACAGTTTCGCCTTTTTTGATAAATACCTTCTCAAAACCTTTTAGCTCAATTAAAGGTCTAGAAACTCCATTACCTACAAGGTCACGCACGTAAAGCTGTACAACCTCAGCTCCATCATAGTCACCTACATTTTTCACTTTGGCAGTCACTGTAAGTTTTTCATCCATAGAGATAGAACTACTACTTAGCTTCAAAGACTCATACTCAAACTTAGTATAGCTAAGTCCATGACCAAAAGCAAAAAGAGGAGCATTAGGGATGTCTCTATACTTAGTACTGAAAGTCAAAGGATCAGGATTGTAAGGACGACCTGAATTAAGCTCACTATAGTAAACTGGCACCTGACCTAAGTGATAAGGGAAAGTTACAGGCAATTTACCTGATGGATTATAATCTCCAAATAAAACATCAGCAATAGCGTTTCCTGACTGTGAACCCAACAACCAACAGTTAAGAATCGCATCAGTGTTAGCAACTTCTTTAGTAAGAACTAGAGGGCGACCAGTAAATAAAGTTAACACTACAGGTTTACCAGTTTTGTAAATCTCTGCCAAAAGTTCACTTTGTAAGCCTTTCAATGAAATATCCGCATAACTGCGACATTCTCCTGACATATATGCAACTTCCCCTAAAGCCATCACTACAACATCTGCTGAACGTGCTAGTGCTATAGCTTCTTCGAAACCTGATCTATCATTTTCTTCTACATCTAGCTGAACGAAAAAGTCTACAGTCTCGTTGTTTGTTAAGCGACAACCTTGAGCATATACCACTTCACAATCATCTCCTACAGCGGATTTGATACCATCAAGTAAAGATACAGCTGTATTAGACTCTGCCATAGCGCGCCAGTTACCAAGAGGTGAGTCTGTATCTGTAGCTAGAGGACCTATCACAGCGATACGTTTTGTAGTTTTTGACAGGGGCAACACTTGTTTTTCGTTTTTCATAAGCACGATAGAGCGTTTTGCAACTTCTCTTGATGCTTCCATATTTTCTGATGTTAATGTAAGTTCTTCTTGTCGTTTAGTGTTGCTATATTTATAAGGATCATCGAAAAGCCCAAGTTCAAATTTTATCTTTAACACACGACGTACCATTTCGTCTATCTGCTCCATAGAAATCTGTCCTTTCTCAACTAGTTCTACAGTATGATTGGTGTATAGATCACCGCACATATCCATATCTACACCTGCATCAAGACCTTTAAATGTTGCATCTACGTTATCTTTAGAGCTACCGTGGTAGATAGTTTCTGTTATAGAAGCCCAGTCTGACACTACAAAGCCTTCATATTTCCATTCATCACGAAGGATGTCTGTCATCAACCATTTATTAGTAGATGCAGGTTCTCCGTTTATGGTATTAAAAGAGGACATAAAACTTGCTACTCCTGCTTCTACAGCTGCTTTAAAAGGAGGAAAGTAAACTTCTTCCAATGTGCGACGAGACACATCAAGAGAGCTATAGTCACGACCTGCAAGTGCTCCACCATAACCAACAAAGTGTTTAGCACAAGCTGCTATAGAGCCTACATCACTCATAGAGCTACCCTGTATACCTTTCACACGTGCCACAGAAGCCTCAGAAGTAAGGTACACATCTTCACCTGCACCTTCCATTATTCTACCCCAACGAGGGTCACGAGAGATATCCACCATAGGGGCGTAAGTCCAGTTTAGACCATTTGCTGCTGCCTCTACAGCCATATATCTAGCACTCATCTCTATAGCCTCACGGTCGAAACTTGCAGCATCAGCAAGCGGTATAGGAAACATAGTTTTATAACCATGGATAACATCATATCCAAAAAGTAGAGGAATACCAAGTCTTGATTCTTTTGCGGCTATTTTTTGCAGTCGGTAGGTTTCTTCAGCACCCAACACATTTAAGAAGTTACCTACCTTACCGCTACGAATCATCTCGTCAATATTTTTATTATGACCATCAGCAGAAGCAGCCCCTGCCCCTGTAGATATATAAGGATTAGAGATAAGGTTCAGCTGACCTATCTTTTCCTCCAGTGTCATTTTTTTAATTAATTTCTCAACTTTAGCATCATAGTTATTAGCTAATGTTGTTTGTGTAACTGTTGCCGTTAAGGCTAGTATTGCAAATAATCTTTTTATCATAATAAGTATATGTTAAGTATTCAATATCTAGGAGCTACCCAGTTGCAGCTCCTTATTTTTGGTATAATAATCTATAAAAAATCTGTCCGCTTTTTCATTTAATTAACACCCAAATCTGTTACCATGAGCGGTAAATAACGTCCACGACTGTCCGCTTTTTTCAAGAGTAGTCTAGGGAATCTCTAACAGCTATGCTTTAACGCTTTCAAATTTTAAAGCATCATCTTTTAATTTTATAAAATGCGCCATAGGAACCGCTATGGCTTATTTTATAAAATCAAAACCTAAGGCTTTAAAATTCGAAATCGTTTAAAGCCTAGCTATTAGAGCCTCCCTTGATTTTTTGCGTTTTTTGAAATTTCAAGCGGAGCAGCCTCGACGGCTGTGAGCATTGATTTTTAGGAAAAGGTTAAAAATGTAAGCCGTTATTGGGAAAAGCCCTCCCGAACGATCCGACGTGAAACCCAACTTACTCCGGACGGAAAGCCCATATCCAACCAGTACCATTATCCACCGCCGAGGCGTATAGGACTAGTCGATCTTCTGTAAGTTCGATAATTTCATAGGTTGTTGGCCCGCATGACAATGAGTTTGATGACCCTAGGATATTCACCCCACTAGGGAAAGACAATGTAGTAAATGTACCATTAAACACGAAGCTACCTCTCACTGGTTCAGCATCTTCCGAAGCATAGTAGTCATAGTTAGCGCCACCTGCCACATCAAAATACATTTTACCGTTCACATCATCAGGAAGCACATAATCATTAGTTGCGTTCCACCATATTGAGGAGTAGTCTACATCACTAGCCATAGCCCACCACACAGTACCATCGCCAGCTTCTCCATCGAAGACCCAAGTTTTACCACCCAAGTCATTACCTACAAGGTTATAGTAAGCATCATTAAGAGCTTTATCCAGCTGAGTCACCTACAAGGTTATAGT
>JAWXTP010000183.1:0-3567 GCA_044433415.1 Rikenellaceae bacterium | reverse complement strand
ATGGTTATAAAGCTAAAAATTTCGTAAAAGCTGGACTAGAAGTCATAATACACATACTTGTAAGTGGCTATGAATCAAAATATAAGTTTAATGTGTTTGATTTTTTGTCATGTAGATAGGTTTTCTAGAACAAATTCCATGACACTACCCAAACATACTTGTTATATAATTCGTTCCATTCCCAATATCCATTATCTTCTCCATTTTCACCCTCACCACCTTCATCTAAAGTAAGAGCTTCAATTTCTGATATCATTTGATACGCGTTATTAATATCTGAAATTTTAGTTGCAGCATTATACCCAACATAGGTTGCTGCGCTCAAAATAGTAAGAGCAAAGATGTTTTTTATTTTCATTTTTTTCATTTAAATATTGTTTTATAATTGTTTCATGGTGTAAAGCTAAATATAAAATATTTCACGAATATATTTTGAATCTACTTTTTTATATCAGATTTTTGGTATTTTCAAATACATTCAGTATATTTGAAATATATTCAGTTGTGATTATTTCTAAAAATAAGACTAATTACCTGAATCATAATAACTTAAAATATATTTAAATGAGGAAATATTATATATATTTTGCAATTTCTGCAATTATAATTGTTGGTTTACAGGCAAAATATTTTTCTAATTTACATGAAATATTTCTTTTGACTGAGAGTCAAAAGATAGAAAAAGCAATATATGAGGCTATATACTTGGAGTGTCATCACCGTATTGTGAGTAGAGATCATGTGGAATTTAAATCTAAACGTATATTTGCAGATGAAATGTCACAGGAGATGCTAGATAGTATACTAGCTAAACATCCTCTTCCTCCTAAGCCTAATTCTACGGGTGGTGATGTCTATGATATTTTAGATATGATGGATAAAGGAGTAATCAAAAAAGAAATGGGTTTAAACTCGCAACAAGCTCAAGATAACTTATTTAGCAAAAACAAGGATGTTAACTTACCAATATTAGATAGCTTATTAAGCGTACGACTAAAGATCGATTATAAAACTCAGATACTACTATGTGATAGCACAAATAATATTATAGATTCTATAGGTGTTAATAGTGATTACAATTATGAATCAGGAGATATACAGTTAGGAACAAAGGGGTTTAGAAAAATTCAGTTTAACTTATATATTCCCTTATCTCATTTTATGAAGCAAGCCTTATTGTCTTTGGTTTTGTCGATTTTAACAGCTTTGATATCGCTCATTATACTTATATACCTTATTAAGACCATACACATTAATAAAAACATCTTAGAGGTTAGAGAGCAAAATATTAATGGAGTGATACATGATTTGAAATCACCATTGGTAAATGTGAAAACTACGTTAGATGTGGTGGGGATGATAAATACTGATAGTGGCATATCTCAGATTATTCGAAGCAACCAAGTGTCTATAGACAATATGATAAGGCGTGTAGAGAGTTTGTTAAATGCTGTAAAAAGCAGAAGTGGTAAAATTTCTGTCAATAGAGAAGTGGTAACCAATGAAGAACTTAAGCATAGAGTGGAAAATATAAAAGCCATGTTAGAGCAAACATATAAACGTAAAGATGCTAACATAGAGGTATTCAATAAAGTGACCAAAGATGTTAATATTGATGTTATGCACTTTGATACAGTGATTTTGAATATGATTGATAATAGCTTGAAATATTCAGATGATAAAGTCAAGGTCGATGTAAGTCTAGAAAACACTAGTAGTGGAGGTTTATCCGTCGTTATTAAAGATGATGGCTTCGGTATAGAGAAAAAATATTTTAAACACATATTTGAGCAATCTTACAGATTATCGCATAAAGAAATTGCAGGACACGGCATAGGCTTATACCTAGTGAGAGCTATAGCCATAGCACATAATGGTGATGTTCAGTTGGTAAATAGTAAGATAGGTGAAGGTAGTGAATTTATGATAACTTTTAATAAATAAACAAATAATATGGAAGAGAATAAAATAAAAGTATTGTTGATAGAAGATGATATGACTCTAGGTCAGATATTAACGTTGAGTCTAACTAGCGCTGGGTTTCAAGTGCATTACATGTATGCACCTATTGGTGTTGTGTCAATTATAAGTGAGTTTCATCCATCAATAATTTTAACTGATGTTGAATTAGGAGACAAAAATGGAATAGACGAGGCTAAAAAAGTGTTAGACGTATTTCCTAATATTCCAATTATTGCTATGTCTTCTCATGTTGACCCCTCATATATTAAAAGAGCACTAGAAAGTGGTTGTAAGGCGTATCTTAAAAAACCAACTTCTTTAGAAGAACTTGTCGCGTATGTTAAAAAATACGCTGTCCCTATGGAGTTTAGTTTTAGTATTCCTATAGGAAGTGTACTTAAGTTAAATTACGAAAAAGAAGAACTTATAGACACTAGAAACAATAACAAATATAAACTTTCTGAAAAAGAGTGTAAGGCATTGCTGTTAATGAAACAAAACCAGAATAAATTAGTTAAAAGAGATGTGTTTTTTGAGAAATTGTGGATTGACGAAATAGGAAATGACTATAATCTTAATAATATAATATCTCGAATTAGAAACGTAATTCCAAAAAATTCAGGAGTAAGAATTGTAACAGTTCGCAATAGTGGTTATATGTTGGAATGTTTCTAGGTAATTGCCTCTAAAATTTATCTTAATTATCTAGCTTAGCTAATACCTAAAAGGTAAATATATTCACCTACAATCACTTACAGGCTTTAAAACTTTGCAGTTACCCCCAATTTGGCACTTTTGAACCAAAATAGTGGTAACTGCAAAGTTTCGTTTAACACTTTTTTGAAAAAAGTGAACAAAAACTCGCCTTCAGTTGCTCTTCGAGACAACTGAGCGCACAATTTTTACAAAATTGTGGGCAATTACCGTAAACTTGAGGTTTACAGTAATTGCCTAGCCTTCTGAAACAAACGCTTAGAGAACAATATAGAAGCTATACCAATACATACTATAAACCCTAACCATATCCCTACAGTATCTAAGCCTAAAACAAATCCGAACACATAAGCTATAGCCACATTCACAAAGACATAAAGAATAACAGCATAAATCATAGGTCTACTAACATCTTTCATACCGCGAAGACCTCCTAATGCTGTGACCTGTATTCCATCAAAGACTTCTAGGAATATCGCAAGTGCTAAAAGTCGTGTAGCGATAATTCTCACCTCTTCGTCAGTTGTGAATATTGAAACTATAGGTGCTGCAAAGATTAATATTAATATAGATGCCACAGCCATAAATGCTACAGCCATAAGTATACCTGCTTTTGAGTAATCGCGTATAGCTGCACCATCTCTCTTACCATACTTGTGTGATGTAATGATAGTAACAGCACCACTAACTCCCACAGTAACCATAAACATAACAGTAATAACGCTATGCATAATCTGGGATGCAGCAAGAGATTCCGCATTTATCCACCCTGACATTACCATGATAAAACTTAGGCATGACACCTCTACAACTAGCTGAGCTGAGATTGGAAGACCTATCTTTAAAAGCTGTATATGTTCCTTAGCCTTTAAGTAGCTACGTTTAAAGAAG
>JAWXTP010000182.1:0-3651 GCA_044433415.1 Rikenellaceae bacterium | reverse complement strand
GCTTCGGATATAGTTAGCATATTTTTCATAGGGCAAAGATAAGATAAATATATTAAACCTGCAAATTTATTATAGAATTTTATAAGTATTTATAATATTTATCTTACAGTTACTTGCCCCTGAGAGAATAGTTGTAAGTCGAGTAAATAGTGTTGATTTTAAAAAGTGGTTAACGAAAAGGTGATGATAGCTTGTAGCTTGTAGCTTATAGCTTGTAGGGCGACAAGCGTGGAAAGATTGATGGAAAGATTGATGGAAAGATTGTTGGAGGGTCATAGGGGTCATAAGGGTCAAAGAGGTCAAAGGGGTCGCGACAAGCGACTAAAAATTACTGAAAAAAATTACATAAAAGATTTTGTGAATAATTTCCACGCTTGCGCGACCCCTTTGAACCCTTTGCCCCCTTTGACCCTCCAAAAATCTTTCAAGTTATTATTCCACGCTTGTCGTCCTACAAGCTACAAGCTAATACCTACTAACACCTATACCGAAAACTGTATCCTGAAACGAGTATAAGGTTGAGTGCTGAGCGTTATAGACCCTTCATGAAGGCGCATAATTTGACGTGATAAGCTAAGACCTATGCCACTGCCACCTTCTTTAGTTGTGAAGAAAGGAACAAAGATATCTTCTCTAATTTCATCAGTTATAGGACTTCCATTATTACATATATCCAAGCGTATAGCCCCATTAGGAGCTTTACTTAACTCTACCCAAACGACAGAGTTAGGAATATCTTCTGTTGCTTCAAGTCCATTCTTTAACAAGTTTATCACTACCTGCTTTATTTGGTTTTGGTCAACGTATGCCATATATGGAGAGCTGCATGTTTCAGTTTTTATCTCTAGGTCTTTTGAAATTAAAGCAACTTCTTGATGTACTAATTGTTCTATATCTGTATCTTCACATATAGGCTTAGGGACACGTGTAAGGGTTCTGTAGTTATTTACAAACTCAATAAGTGTGTCAGCTGTAGAGGCGATTATCTCTAGCCCCTTGTGTGTATATTCAGGGTCATTAGAATCTAGTAATGACTTACTAAGAGAGGTGATAGGAGCAAGGGAGTTCATTATTTCATGAGTTAGCACCCTTGAAATTCTACTCCAACTATCTACTTCTGTCTTGTCTATATTTTGGCTTATGTCAGTTAGTATTAGCACCTTTGTATTTTGACCTTTGAGGTATAATTCGTTGGCATATAGGTTTAAGCGCACTTCTGAGCTGTCGGAATAAAAACATATCTGACGGTTTTGTCCCTGTTTTATCTCTTTGAAAATAGTAGGTAGGTCACTATTCATCTTGCCTAGCTGATCAAGGTGAGTAAGCCTAGCAAGGTGCAGTAGTTTTAGGGATTGAGAGTTCACCTGTAGGGTTATGCCTTGCTTATTGGCTACTATAACACCTAGGTTGCTCTGTTCTATGATGGTTTCAAAATATTTCTCTCTTTCACGAGCTTCCTCACGAGCTTCGATAACCATTTCCTTTACTCTATTTAATGATTGGTTAAGTAGTTGGTCGCTACCTGATGATGAGCTCTTAGCCTTAGTTGAAAAACGAAAAGAAAGATCGTCATTGTCTATAGCATCAAGCATAACAGAGATTTTGTGTAATGTAGCTCTATAACGCTTAATAACAGTTACACCAGCTATTATAACCACAAAAATAAGGATGGCTGTAAGGGAATATAGCTTTAGGAATATGGTATAACAAGCTCCTAGCATAATTAAGATTATGCCAACTACTAGTAAGGTTATTTGGACGTGACTACTATTTTTCATTTTTTTGTTTTACACTACTTAAATATTATACTTCTTAAGTTTATTATATAGAGTCTGACGTGTAACCCCAAGCTGAGTAGCAACCTCAGAGATATTCCCACAGTGTATTCTCATGGCGTTTTCTATGGCACTACGCTCTAGTTCCTCCAAAGGTAGAATGTTTTGCTGTGTAGAAGTTGAGGTATTATTGTTGTTAGCTCTAGCTAATAGTAAATCTTCCGCTTCAATTTGTGAGTTGTCACAGATTATAATTGCTTTTTCTATGGTATGTTGCAATTCACGTATATTACCAGGCCACGAGTGTTTCATAAGTTTTGAAATAGCCTCTTTAGAAAATGCCTCACACTTTTTACCATATTTCCGTGCATAACGTATTGCAAAGTTAGTTGCTAGCTCTACTATATCATTTCCGCGTTCCCTAAGAGGAGGAAGTTGTAGTACAAAGGTGTTTATACGGTAGTATAAGTCTTCACGGAAACGACCCTCAGCTACTGCATTTTCCAAATCAGCATTAGTAGCCGTGATAAGACGTATATCTACTGAGCGCGGAGTATTTTCGCCAACCCTCACTATAGAACGCGATTGAAGAGCTGTAAGTAGCTTTGATTGCAGGTGTAGAGGGATGTTTCCAATTTCATCAAGGAATAAAGTACCTCCACTTGCGACTTCAAATTTACCTATTCTCTCAGCCTTAGCATCAGTAAATGCTCCCTTGGTGTGGCCGAAAAGCTCGCTTTCAAATAGAGTTTCCGTAATAGAACCCATATCTACATTTACTATTTGTTCTTCTGAACGTTTTGATATAGCGTGTATCTCACGTGCTAGTAAATCTTTACCCGTACCATTTTCGCCTACTATAAGAATATTAGCATCTGTAGGAGCTACTTTATCTATCATCTTACGTAGGTTTTGCATAAGTGAGGATTCACCCCAGTACATGGTGCTTTCTGTTTGTTTTATGCTTTTTAGGTTACGTATTTTCTTGTTACTTAATGATAGTTCCACTCCATTTTTTAGTGTAACTATAAGTTTTTCGTTATTCCATGGTTTTTCGATAAAGTCTGTAGCACCTTCTTTGATAGCTTCTACAGCTAGTGCAATATCAGCATAAGCCGTAAAGAGAACTACAGAAACAAGAGGTCGTGCCTTACGTATTTCACGCATCCAGTATAGTCCTTCATTTCCAGAATTTACCCCACTATGAAAATTCATATCCAGTAATACAAGATCCAGATCTGGATTCTTGCGCAAAGTCTCCATAAGAACCTTAGGTGTTGATATAGATATTACTTGTTCGAAATGCATAGGTAAGAGTAATTCAAGAGCCGTACGAATTGCACGATTATCATCTACTATTAATATTTTTCCTTGCTTAGTCATATTTTCTCCATAAGTTTTACACAAATATAATCAATTGTAGGAGAATAAGGTATATAGTGTCTATTTTTTTACATAATTATTTCAGAAATTTATATAAACTACTGCTTTTATGAGTATTATATTACAAATTTTTATTACCAAATATAAACTTCTCAATTTTGCACAATTTATTTTCCTCACTTTTATATAAAAAACAGTAATAATATTATATGATTATTTCTAAAAATATTTAGTTGCTTGTCGCGACCCCTTTGACCCCTATGACCCCTTTGACCCTCCAACAATCTTTCAAGCTATTATTCCACGCTTGTCGCCCTAAAAGCTACAAGCTAAAAGCTCAACATCCATCCTCAACACAAACCAAAGTTAACCTCTAATTACTGAACTCACAAATCAACTATCATATACCATAAAAAAGGGTTGTAAATCTCTCGATTCACAACCCTAATAAGTGGCGGCACCTACTCTCCCACGTTAATACGCAGTACCATTG
>JAWXTP010000181.1:0-3673 GCA_044433415.1 Rikenellaceae bacterium | reverse complement strand
GACAATGTGCCTTGTAGGTACTTTATATATAACTCTGCTCGATTGTCAGACGTGAGACAGTTCGCCACAAGTGCCAATATCGAGATTATGATTATCAATATCGACGCTTTCAAAAAGGCTGAGAATATTATCAATCAGGCGCAAGACAAGCTCAACGGAGAGACTGCAATGCGTTATATTTGCGATACTAACCCTATCGTAATAATTGACGAACCTCAGAGTGTAGACAATACAGACAAGGCTAAGGAGGCGATTGCGTCGCTTAATCCTTTGTGCGTATTGCGTTACTCAGCAACTCACCGTGATAAGATAAATCTACTTTATCGCCTTACCCCCGTAGATGCTTACCAAATGGGACTTGTGAAACAGATCGCTGTATCATCTAATCAGTCGGTAAATGACTTTAATAAGCCATATATCCGTTTGGTGTCAGTATCTAACGACAATGGTTTCTCGGCTAAGGCGGAGATGGATATATTGGATAAGAAGGGCAAGGTTTCGCGCAAGATTGTTACTCTAAAGCCCGATTCAGATCTATTTATGAAGTCTGGGGAGCGCGAAATGTATGATGGATATACTGTTAGTGGTATTGATTGCACCACTGGATTTGAGGCTGTTGAGTTTACAAATGGCGAAATAGTGCGATTAGGTAAAGCTATTGGAGAGGTTGATGAGAATGTAGTTAAGCGTGCGCAGATCCGCAGAACAATAGAGACACACCTTTCAAAAGAGCTTAGATATTTCAGTATGGGTATTAAGGTGTTGTCGCTATTCTTTATCGACGAGGTAAAGAAGTATCGTGATGAAGATGGTAGCAAAGGTATCTATGCACAGATGTTTGAGGAGTGTTACGAAGAATTGTTGGCACTGCCTAAGTATGCACCTATCAAAGATATGTTTGAGACAGATGTGGAGCGTGCACACGATGGATATTTCTCACAAGACAAGAAAGGTAAGTTTAAAAATACTAAAGGAAATACACAAGCTGACGATGATACATATAATCTTATTATGAAAGATAAGGAACGTTTGTTATCATTTGATTCACCGTTGAGGTTTATATTCTCACACTCTGCATTGAAGGAAGGTTGGGATAATCCTAATGTATTCCAAGTATGTACACTCATAGAGCAAAAATCGACATTTACAGCTCGTCAAAAAGTAGGTCGTGGATTGCGCTTATGTGTTAATCAAAATGGTGAACGTATTGAGGATAAGGACATAAACTTACTGCACGTAATGGCAAATGAGAGCTTTACTGAGTTTGCTGAAACTTTACAGAAAGAAATAGAACAAGAAACTGGTGTTAAGTTCGGTATTATTGAGATCTCACTACTGCAAGGTATGGTATATGAAGAGGAGTGCATAGTAGAAAAAGTTGTTACTACTGAGCAGGCTGAGGCTATTTTGGAATTATTAGTGGTTAGTAATCAGGAGTTCGTTGATAGCGAACATATTAACAAGCAACAACTAACAAGCAACAACTTGAAAGACCTCGTCTTTCCAAAGGACTTAGAACCTATCAAAGAGGTAGTGGTTGAAATGATACAAGAGTCTAAGCCTATTGATGTTGAAACACTATCTGGTAGCACATACACAGAAACTGAAGTTGTCGAGAAAACTATGAGTTATGAAGATGCTAAAGAGGTTATTGAGCACTTAACGAAAAAGAATTATCTCGACAAGAAAGGCAAACCAAAAGACAGTATGAAAAATGCGCTATTAAATGGATCTCTTGATTTACCTAAAAAATTTAAGGCTGCACAAACTAAAATTGAAGGTTCTATTAATAAAGCTACTACTAAACCTCCATTACGCAATGCATCTAACGATGTAACAGTTCGCATAAATAAACAGGTGATGCTAAGTCAAGAGTTCATGGAACTTTGGGATAAGATTAAGCAAAAAACGTCGTATCGTGTAAAGGTTGATACAGATCTGCTAATTGCTAACGCTGTTAAAGATATTACAGCAATTAAGAGAATTCCTAAAGCTCGTATCGTTTCTCAAACAGCAGATATTAAAATTGAACGTAAAGGAATATCATACAAAGAAACTGATTTTCACACAGAAAACCTGGAAGATGCGTATACCTTATTGCCTAATTTAGTAGCAATAGTTAGCGAAAAGTGTTTGATTACTCGCAGAACAACAGTACAAATATTAGAACAAAGTGGACGTATTCAAGATTTTTTAAATAACCCTCAACTATTTATAGAAAGTGTAGTAGATATTATAAACTACCATCGTCATAAATTAGCAGTAGACGGCATAAGTTATTTTAAACTTAATGGAGAGGAATATTCAGTGATGGAAATATTTCATCATAAAGAATTATTAGCAAACCTTGACAAAAATGCTGTAGAGGTAAAAAATAGTGTATATGATCATATTATTTACGACAGCTCAACTATTGAAAAACCTTTTGCATTGGCACTTGATAGAGACCCAAATGTTAAAATGTTTTTCAAGATTCCATCACGCTTTAAGATTGATACACCTATTGGAACGTATAACCCCGATTGGGCAGTCTATATAGAGCAAAATGAAATCAAGAAGCTATATTTTGTACTAGAAACAAAAAACACAGCTACATTATTTGAATCAGAATCAAACACTAGTATTAAAGAAGAGCAGAAAATTCACTGTGGAGAAGAACACTTTAAGTCTTTGAAGATAGGTATATCACTATATAGAACTAAAAATTGGGACAAATTTAAAGTTGAGATATAGATATGCCAAATGAAAAAAGTTTATATTTTATTTGATTTATAAAATAAACTTATTTATGTTGCAATATATTAATACTTTAAATTATCAATTTTTAAATTTATCAAACATGGAAGAACGTAGATTAAATGAGAAAGAGAGCTTAGAGCTTATCACTCGTATGATGCAAAACACAAAGATGAATCTAGAGATAGGTTCTGGGAATAGTTTAAGGGGAGTTCTAAAACTCTCCTATACCAATAACCCACGCTACTTGTTGTAATTACCAAATATAAATTTTCAAAGGGTAAACTTAACCGACCTTATACAGAGATTTTCGACTGGGGTACTGTGATAGTTCACGATAGATGTAAAACAATGACAATAAAAGCAAAATTGCTCTCTAATAGAGCAATTTATTCATATATATGTTCTTTTATTGAGCAAAAATTATTATCTTTGCAGAAGTAGAACAAAAATTATGGATAAATTACAAGAAAATTTCGGCAAATTATTGCGAGGCATCACCTCTGGATTTTATCGTTATATGTATGATAAAATTAATTGGAACAGCCGTATGATAGGTCTCACTGGACCACGTGGTGTCGGTAAGACTACTATGGTTTTGCAGTACATAAAAGAGAACCTTAATGTCTCAGAAACTTTATATGTTACAGCAGAAGATTTCTATTTTGCAGAGCATAAATTAGTAGATTTAGCAGACACCTTTGTAAAAAAGGGTGGTAAGAATCTCTTTATTGACGAGATTCACAAATATAATAACTGGGCACGAGAACTAAAATTGATATATGATTACCACCCCGAATTAAAGGTTGTATTCACTGGTTCATCGGTACTTGACATCAATAAAGGGGCATCCGATCTGAGCAGAAGAGCAGTTATGTACCATATGCAGGGTCTCTCATTTAGAGAGTATCTAAAGTTGTTTCATAATATTTCACTC
>JAWXTP010000180.1:0-3881 GCA_044433415.1 Rikenellaceae bacterium | reverse complement strand
TAGACAAAAAAGATCTAATTTTATTTGGATTTTAAGACAGTATCTAGAAACTGGGTTATAGCGCTTTTGGATTATGATTGAATCGTCATCGTGGACTCTTATCCATGATGGCGATTTTTTTACGAAACAACTTAGAAGCCCCTTATGTTGGTATACAAGTTGATATATAAAAATAGGAATAAATGCCCCTTAAATGTTACACCTATAAATAATTAATAATAAATTTTGTAATTATCTATAAAATTGTTACTTTTGTAAAAGATATTAAAAAAAAATATGGTGAAATAAAAAAATAATATAGATTCTGACAATGTGATATATTTGCGTTGAAAGAAAAGACATAAAACGTTAACTTTAATTCTTGTTTCTTGAAACTTCGACAATTTCAAAAGCAACCAAGACTAAGGTGTAAACGTTCACGGGCATATCGTGGGCTTTACTCATTTATTTGGTTGCATAGGTAGTCGAAGACCTCAAGAAGCAGATAATGGTGTTGTCCCACGTTTTTTTTGTGTCATAGTGAAAGTATTCATATGCTTTGGGGCTTAAGCATAAATAAACTGTTTAAATTTTTTAGATACTTTTAAAAGTATCCTTAAAAGTGCTTTCTAAAACATATTTGTTGAGAGTGCTTTACTTACCAAACTGAAATTATAATTTTTTTGAGAAAAGGGATTAATTTATCTTACATATGCTTTTAATATGAGTGTGAGATTTAATAATATAAGTTTTTATGTTTTTAAATCAAACGTAATCAAACTCGTATAAGTATTATGAAGATAATATGGAGGGGCTATAATTAAAATATAGCATGAAGAATAAAAGTCAGATGTAAATTTGATAATGAGAAAAGTTTATCAAATAATTCAAAGGCTTAGTAGTTATTCGAAATAATTATAAATAATCAGAAATATATATAATAAACTTCTAAAAATTGAATTTTAACGTTTTTGAATTTTCAAGCATGATTTTTTGATTTTTGAAAATGTATCATAGTAACTATTATGCTACCATTTTAAAAACCCTAAATATAAAACTTTGAAAATCGAAATTGAAAAAACAGTTTTTAGAACTAACCTATAACAAAATAGTAATATTGACTAGTTGTTAGAGTTTGATTATACTAACCCAACTTATTTTTAATTGTAATAAAATGTATCTATTTCACGAAAACCACTTAACGAAAATATGATAAATAGATAACATTTAACTAGCAATTAGGGCTTCTATAATATTAACCCACTTATTAATACATGTTATTTAGTTAGCGTGTAGCGAAAATTACAATTAAATTTTTTAAACTAACTAACCCAAATTATTTAAAGGGGAGTTCTACAAACTGGTTTTATTCGAAACCGTAAAAATCTAGTTTTTAGAAGTTTCTTAAAATATATACCTATTAAGACGTAAATTGATAAGTTTGTTTATTAACAATATGACAATGGTTGTATTGAAAGAGTATATAAAATAATTATCTTTGATCTTGTTTCTTGAAACTTCGACAATTTCAAAAGCAACCAAGAGTAAGATGTAAATGCTCACGGATAGGCCGTGAGCTTTACTGGATTGGTAATTAGAAGTTCCCTTAATTTTATACAACATTAAAATTTTTGTAAAATATATTGCTTAAAGATGTGTTTTTAAATAAAAAAAGTTAATTTTGTATTTCATATTGTGTATTCTGTCTAAAAGTGAGCTTTTGGATGTAGAAACACAGACTTGGAAATTAATATAACAAAACATATCATTTAAAATGAGCCATTTAGAATTAAACGAACAAGAAGTAATACGTCGTAATTCCCTACAGGAACTTCGTAACTTAGGTATAGACCCATATCCAGCAGCTATGTTCCATGTGAACGCTACAGCTACAGAAATCGCTGAGAACTTTTCTGCTGAAAAGGGAAATTATAACGACGTTATTATCGCTGGGCGTATCATGACACGCCGTATCATGGGTAGTGCTTCGTTTTTTGAAATTCAAGACCATACAGGTCGTATGCAAATATATGTTAAACGTGATGATATTTGCCCTGAGGGGGACCCTACAATGTATAACACTGTATTTAAAAAATTATTAGATATTGGTGACTTCGTAGGTATTAAAGGTTACGCGTTTATCACTAAAACTGGTGAGCTTTCTATTCACTGTAAGGAGCTTACTGTGTTATCTAAATCTATCAAGCCTCTACCTATAGTTAAAGAAAAAGATGGTCAGGTGTTTGATGCTTTCTCAGATCCTGAAATGCGTTATAGACAACGTTATGTTGACTTAATCGTTAACCCAGGTGTGAAAGAGACTTTCCTGCAAAGAACAAAAATTATCAACACTATGCGTCAGTTCTTTAACTCTAAGAACTATGTAGAAGTTGAAACTCCTATACTTCAACCTATCCCTGGAGGTGCTTCAGCGCGTCCTTTCATCACTCACCATAACTCTTTAGATATGGAGCTTTACCTTCGTATCGCTAATGAGCTTTACCTTAAACGTCTTATCGTAGGCGGCTTCGAGGGTGTTTACGAATTTGCTAAAGACTTCCGTAATGAGGGTATGGATAGAACTCATAATCCTGAATTTACAGTTATGGAAATTTATGTAGCTTATAAAGACTACATCTGGATGATGGAATTTGTAGAGGAGATGATAGAGAAAGTAGCCCTTGCTCTACACAACAAAACAGAGCTTAAGATAGGTGATAATGATATTAACTTTGCTCGTCCTTTCAGACGACTTTCTATGACTGACGCTATTAAGAATAACACAGGTTTTGATATCACAGGTAAAACTGAGGACGAAATCCGTGCTAAATGTGTGGAGCTAGGCATAGAGATAGATGAAACTATGGGTAAAGGTAAGTTGATAGATGCTATCTTTGGTGAGAAATGTGAACATGAGCTTATCCAGCCTACTTTCATTACTGACTATCCAACAGAGATGTCTCCACTTTGTAAACGTCATAGAGAAAACCCTGAGCTTACAGAGCGTTTTGAGCTTTTCGTTGCAGGTAAAGAACTTTGTAACGCATATTCAGAGCTTAACGACCCTATTGATCAGCTAAGCCGCTTCCAAGATCAGCTTAAACTTTCTGAGAAAGGTGATGATGAAGCTATGTTTATTGATATGGACTTCGTGAGAGCATTAGAATATGGTATGCCTCCTTGTTCTGGTATGGGTATAGGTATAGACCGTCTTACTATGTTTATGACTGGTAATGAGTCTATACAGGATGTGCTTTTCTTCCCTCAGATGCGCCCAGAGAAGAAAATTAAGAAAGACTCTCCTGAGAGCTTCGCAAAAATAGGTGTTGTAGCTGAATGGGTAGAGGTGCTTTACAAAATGAACATCTTAACAGTAGATGCATTAAAAACTAATGTAGCTTCTAAGTTATTTAATGACCTTTGTGGTTATAACAAGAAGAATAAACTAGGTCTTAAGAATCCTACTATGGATGAAGTAAAGGCTTGGTGTGAATAAAGGGAAGTTTTAAGGCTTTTAAATATAAATTCTTAACTATAAATAAAAATATTATGAGAAAAAAAATCGTAGCAGGTAACTGGAAAATGAACACTACACCTGCAGAAGGCGTAGCTTTAGCAGAAGCAGTAGTAGAAGCAGCAAAAGTTGTTGCAGCAGACGTAACTTTAGTAGTTGCTCCTCCTTTCACTCACCTAGCTGGTGTTGGTAGCGTTGTAGCAGGTACAAACGTTGCTCTTTCTTCACAAAACTGTGCTGACCAAACTAAAGGTGCTTACACAGGTGAGGTTTCAGCTGAAATGGTTAAAGCTATTGGTGCTGAGTATGTAATCTTAGGTCACTCTGAAAGAAGAGAGTACTATGGTGAAACTTCTGAAACTTTAAACAAAAAAATGGCTCTTTCTTA
>JAWXTP010000179.1:0-4033 GCA_044433415.1 Rikenellaceae bacterium | reverse complement strand
CTCGTGGTGTGGGTAGACTACTTGTGCTAGAATATTGGCTAAAAGTATAAATTGTTTAAACCCTAAAAACGGTGCAGAACCTTGTGGTGAATGTGAATCGTGTGTGTCTTTTAATGATTCGCGCTCGTTTAATATACATGAATTAGACGCGGCTTCGAATAACTCAGTTAATGATATCAGGTCGCTTACCGAGCAAGTGAGGATACCGCCGCAAGTAGGTAAATATAGTATTTATATTATAGATGAGGCGCACATGTTGTCTACAGCAGCATTTAATGCTTTTCTAAAAACTTTAGAAGAGCCACCTGCACATGCTATATTTATTTTAGCTACAACAGAAAAGCATAAGTTAATACCGACTATACTTTCTAGGTGTCAAATTTATGATTTTAAGAGGATAAAGAGCTTAGATTTAGTTGAGTATCTGAAATATATTTCGCAAAAAGAAGACGTAAGTTATGATGAGGAATCTTTACACATAATCTCAGAGAAAGCAGATGGTTGTATGCGTGATGCTTTATCTATGTATGATAAGGTAGTTTCTTTTAGTGGTAGTAAGCTCGATTTTAAGAAAACTGCTGAGTCGTTAAATGTATTAGATTATGATACGTATTTTAACTTTGTAATGTATGTTGCTACTGGTGATTATCAGAATGCTCTACTTGCTTTTGATAGTGTATTGCAAAAAGGTTTTGATTCATTGATTTTTATTAATGGGCTTGCTATGCACCTTCGTAATCTATTAGTTGCTAAAACTGATGCTACAAATTCATTGTTAGAAGTTACGGGTTCTGTAGCAAGTCGGTTTAAAGAACAAGCCTCAAAATGTAGTGTTAACTTTATCTTTGATGCTCTTTCTATTATCTCAAATAGTGAGTATTCAGCTAAACAGGCATCTTCATTACGTTTGCACAGTGAAATGACGATATTAAAGATATGTAATCTGTCTCCATTAAAGTTGTCTGTAGGTTCTGTGGATGCTGTATATACACTTCCTCAGGTTGTGCCACAGACTCAGCCGCAAGTAGTTCAACAGCCACAGATACAACAGCAGCCACAAGTAGCTCAACAACCGCAGGTGCAACCACAGGTGGGTTTGAAGCCACAGCAGATGCAGGCTCCAGAAGTTCAACAAGCACCACAGCAAGTTGTAAATGTTCAGACTGCTCCAGGACAACCTCAGATACAACCGCAACAACCATTAAATTCTGATGTTATTAAAGAAGTATCTAAACCTAAGACAGTACGACGTAAATCATCTATAGGGATTTCCTTGAAAGATGTAGTAAAAACGTCAAACGTAACCAAAGTAGAAAAGGTAGAGGAAAAAATTGAGGAGGAGACGGTAAGTGTTAATACAGCTGAACTAGCAGATAATGTATTAGCTAGTGTCAAGGAATATGCTAAAGAGTTATATAAAACGCGACCACGTATTGCTCCTATTTTTGAAAAAAGTGAGATATTGAATGGTAAAATTACTTTAAAAGTAGCTAACGATATCGTAAAAGAGGAAATTTTAATAGATAAGCATGTTTATTTAGCAGAAATAGTTGCAAAGTCAGGAGTCAAGGGCTTGGATATAGAGATTAATGTTATGGAAGCTGAAGAACAAAAGCAAATCTTACCTGTCAACGATGATGATAAACTGAAATATTTAGCAGGAATTAATCCAGAGGTTTTAAAGTTATGTAAGTCATTGAGTTTAGATTTTTCATAAAATTTTAAGAGAGTTTGAAAACAAAATGTTTCAAGCTCTCTTTTAGTATTGTTTTTGTATATAACATTATTGAATAAAACAATAGCAATTTGTTGTTATTTTATAAAAAAATCATCATCTTTGTAATATAAAATTTAACAAAAGGAATTTTAACCAAATATTACAAAATTATTACATACTAAATCTTAAGGTTATGAAAAGTGTTATAGGTACAGAAACAGAAAAAAACTTATTAAAATCATTCGCTGGTGAGTCTCAAGCTCGTAATCGTTATACTTTTTTTGCTTCAAAAGCTAAAAAAGAAGGTTACGAACAAATCGCAGCAATCTTTTTAGAAACAGCAGATCAAGAAAAAGAGCATGCTGAACGTTTTTTCAAAGCATTAGAAGGTGGTGTAGTTGAAATTACTGCTTCGTTCCCTGCAGGTGTTATTTCTACTACTTTAGACAACCTTAAAGAAGCAGCAGATGGTGAAAACGAAGAGTGGAGTACTCTTTACCCTATGTTTGCTGATATTGCAGATGCAGAAGGTTTCCCAGTAATCGCTGAGATGTGGAGAAAAATTGCAGAAGCAGAAACAGAACACGAAAGACGCTATAGAGCTTTATTGGCACGTGTTGAAAGCGGTACAGTATTTACAAGAGACGAAGAAATTTCATGGCAATGTCGTAACTGTGGTTATATACACACAGGTACTGAAGCTCCTGAACTATGTCCAGCTTGTTTACATGCTCAATCATATTATGAGCCAGCAAAAAATAATTATTAATTAAAGCAGACTTCTAAAAACTGAATAAAATCAATTGTTAGAACTCCCATAAATAATAACACAATTTTTTCGCATATTTGCAGAAAGGGTTGTGTTATTTTTTTTGTATAAGAGTTATATTAGCAGGATTTTAAAAATATGTAGTTTATTTTTGATTTTTTTGATAATATTTTTAATTAAATAACTTTTTTTGAAAAAAATGCAGATAATGTGTTGTTTATCCAAATAATTTGTCTACCTTTGTGGCTGATATTGTGGAAGTAAGCGCATTTTTATATGAGTTTGCGTTGAAAAGAATAACAAGAGACAATAATATTTCTGTATTTAAAATATTGATATAGAGGTTTTTAGTCTTTTGGTTTTTTTCGTCTACAGTAACAAAATAACATTTTATTAATCAATTTTATTTATTTAAAATGACTGATCCAATAGCGGATTTCCTAACAAGGATTAGAAATGCTGCGAAAGCCAACCACAAGGTGGTTGAAGCTCCCAGCTCAAAAATGAAGAAAGAGATGACTAAAATTCTTCACGAACAAGGTTATATTCTTGCTTACAAATTTGACACAGACGAAAGAGGTCACGAGACTATCAAAATCGCTTTGAAGTATCACCCTCAAACTAAAGTGTCTGCAATTAAAACACTAAAACGTGTGAGCCGTCCAGGTTTACGTCACTACGTTGCAGTAGAAAACATGCCACGTGTCCTTAATGGATTAGGTATTGCAATTCTTTCTACTTCTAAAGGTATTTTAACTGATAAAGCTGCAAGAGAAGCTAATGTTGGTGGTGAAGTTCTTTGCTACATATCTTAGTCTTTATTAAAAACACAATTAAATTAAAAAAAAAATGTCAAGAATTGGAAAACTTCCTGTAAACCTTCCAGCTGGTGTTACTGTTACAGTATCTTCAGATAACGTGGTAAGTGTGAAAGGGCCTCTTGGTGAATTGTCACAAAAAGTTGATGCTGATATCACAGTGACAGTAGAGGAAAATGTAATTACATTCACTCGTCCTACTGACCAACCTCGTCACCGTTCTATGCACGGTCTTTACCGTTCTTTAGTGAACAACATGGTAATCGGTGTATCTAAAGGTTACGAAACTAAACAAGAATTAGTGGGTGTTGGTTACAAAGCAGAGGTAAAAGGTCAAATTATAGAGCTTTCTCTAGGTTACTCTCACGATATTCACTTACAAATACCTGTAGAGGTTAAAGCAAGTGTAGTAGCTGAGAAAAAAGGTAACCCTATTTTAACTCTAACATCTATTGATAAACAACTTATCGGTCACGTTGCGGCTAAGATTCGCTCTCTACGTAAACCAGAACCTTACAAAGGTAAAGGTATTAAATTCGTTGGTGAAATCCTTCGTCGTAAAGCAGGTAAATCTGCAGGTGCAAAATAATAAAATCCACTTGAAATTATGGGACTTACAAAGATTCAAAGAAGAAATCGCATTAAAATGCGTATCCGTAAGGTGGTTAATGGCACTGCGGATCAACCTCGTATGAGTGTTTTCAGAAGCAACAAACAAATTTATGTTCA
>JAWXTP010000178.1:0-4044 GCA_044433415.1 Rikenellaceae bacterium | reverse complement strand
ACTTAAGGTCTATTTGAGTGAAATCGTCTATTATATAGTCAAAATCCTTGTGTAATTCACGTGCATAAGTAGTAGTTAAGGCTATAACTTTCATGCCTGCTGAGCGTGCAGCCTTAACCCCGGCAAAAGAATCTTCAAATACCACACAGTCCTTAGGATCTACACCTAATAGCTTAGCAGATAGCAGAAATACTTCTGGGTCAGGCTTAGCGTTAGATACCATATCTCCGTTAGCAATAGCATCAAAATAGGGTCTTATGTTACATTTATCAAGTACGAAATTTACGTTTTTCTCCATACCTGAACTTCCCACTGCAATTTTTATACCTTTCTCTTTTAGTTCTTTAAGTCTTTGAACCAAGCCGTCAACAGGTTTTATTCTTTCACTAAAAATCTCACGATAAATCTCTTCTTTTTCTTCGGCTAAGGCATTTATTTCCTCTTCACTCATCTCACGACCAAACACACCAGGTATAATTTCCTCGTTTCCCATTCCAAAATATGGGGCTAGAATTTCAGCACTCATCTCTATTTGGTGCTTTTTGCAGAAGATGATAAACGACTCTAAGTGTATGTTGCTATTGTCTACAAGTACACCGTCCATATCAAAGATTACAGCTTTTTTCATTTTACGAATATTTTTTTTAATTATTTTTTATTTTTACTTTATTCTTATGGTTCAAAGTTAATTATTTTTCATATTTTTGTATAAATTTTTGTAGTATTTTTTACGTTTTTGAATATGTGTAAAGTAAAACTGCTTTTATAATAGGTAGTTATGTGGACTTTTAGGACTTATTATATTAAAATACATATTTTTACGTTATAGATATTACATTGATTAAGGGACCACTAAAGGGAACTTCTAAAACTAGTTAAATATTTATGATTACAGAACTTCTTCCAGAAAGAACAGTTGAACGTCTTAGTAAATACAGAAGAACGCTGCTTTCAAATTTAAACAAAGGTGTCACGCACATCTATTCTCACACTTTAGCTTCTATCCAAGGTATTACACCTGTTCAGGTTAGACGAGACTTGATGTTAATAGGTTTTTCTTCTGACACCAAAAAAGGATATAACGTTAAAGAACTTATAGAATTTATAGGTACTATCCTAGATTCAGAAAAAACAGCTAACGTAGCTATTGTAGGTATGGGTAATTTGGCAAGTGCCGTGACTTCTTACTTTAATGGTAAACGTAGTAAACTTAAAATCGTCTGCTCGTTTGACGTTGATAAAAATAAAGTTGGTAAAACAATAGGAGATATACCTTGTTATAATATTAACCTTTTCAAAGAGAAAACTAAAGATGAGAACGTTAATATTGTTATACTTACTTTGCCTAGCTCAAAGGTAGATACTATCATAACTCATTTAGATGCTCCTCATATTAAAGGCGTGTTAAATTTTACTTCTGTAACGCTTCAGCTTCCTGAGCATAGCGAGGTGTATGTAGAGGATTATGATATTATTACGCTTTTAGAAAAGGTAGCTTACTATACAAAAGAGATATAAAATGAAAGTGTTTGTAAATCCTGAAAATCGAGTTTCTGATAGAGGTAGTGTTGTTACTATAGGCTCATTTGATGGTGTACACTATGGTCACAAAGTTATTCTTAACGAATTAACAAAAACAGCATCTTTAAATAACCTTGATAGTGCTTTGATAACTTTATTTCCTCATCCTCGTAAAGTGCTAGGTTTGGATTTAGAGGGCTTTGGTGTACTTAATTCTCTAAAAGAAAAAGAACAATTATTAGGGGATGCTTCACTAGATATACTTGTAGAAGTAGAATTTACTAAAGAATTTAGCATGCTTTCAGCAAGAGAATTTGCAGAAAAATACCTTGTAGAGAGATTAAATGCTAAGGTTGTCATAATAGGTTATGACCACCATTTGGGGAGAGATAGAAAGGGCGGTTTTGAAGTCTTACAAACTTTGGGGAAAGAGTTTGGCTTTGAAGTCGTAGAGATTTCTAAGCAGGATGTAAACAATCATAAAGTGTCTTCAACGGTGATTAGAGAGGCTCTGAAAAGAGGGGATATGACTACTGCATCTGAGGCTTTAGGCTATCGCTATTTTATAGAGGGATATATAGATGATAAGGGGTACTTTTTTGCGGATGAAAATATGAAATTATTTCCTAAGAATGGATTTTATGAAGCTAAATTAGTGTTAAATGATACTGAAAAGAGCTTAGTTGTTGAAATACTTAATGATAGCGTCAAAATACCATCCAGTATGGGAGTTTCATCACAAAAAAATGTTAAAATTATTCTTTAAAAATATAGATATTGTAAAAAAAGTATTAATTTTGCACAAATTTATCCACCACAACGAAGTGTCTGGATAACGGGAAAGAGAAAGTTATATAAATAGGTTTTTGCTTTCCTCAATAAGAGTTTTATAGATTCTAAATTTTAAAATAATATAGTTATGTCATTTATTGAAGACAAAGTTCAGACAGAAGGTTTAACCTTTGATGATGTTCTGTTGGTTCCAGCTTATTCAGAAGTACTACCACGCACAGTAGATATTGCTTCTAACTTCACACGTAATATCAAAATTAATACGCCTATAGTTTCAGCAGCTATGGACACTGTAACGGAGAGCCAAATGGCTATTGCTATTGCTCGTGTTGGTGGTATTGGTGTTATTCACAAAAATATGACTATTGCACAACAAGCTGCTCAAGTCAGAAAAGTGAAACGTGCTGAAAACGGAATGATATACGATCCTATTACTATATCTAAAACACAAACTGTTGGTGATGCTCTTTCTATCATGAAAGAAAACAAAATCGGTGGTATTCCTGTTGTTGAAGATGGTAAATTAGTTGGTATAGTTACTAACCGCGACCTTCGTTTCCAGACTAACATGGATCGTGCCATTGATGACGTAATGACTAAAGAAAATATCGTTACTACAAAAGATACTGATGTTAAGTTAGCTTCTAAACTTCTTCTTGAAAATAAAATCGAGAAACTTCCTGTTGTTGATGATGAATTTAACCTTGTAGGTCTTATCACTTATAAAGATATCACAAAAATTAAAGATAACCCTAGTGCAACAAAAGATGATAAAGGTCGTCTTGTTGTTGCTGCTGGTGTTGGTGTTACTCATGACACTATGGAGCGTGTAGCTGCTTTATATGAAGCGCAAGTTGATGCTATCTGTATTGATACTGCTCACGGTCACTCTAAAGGTGTTGTTGAGATGCTTAAGCGTGTGAAAGCTGCATATCCAGATCTTCAAGTTGTTGTAGGTAACATAGCTACAGGTGCTGCTGCTAAGATGTTAGCAGATGCAGGTGCTGACGCTGTAAAAGTAGGTATAGGACCAGGTTCTATTTGTACTACTCGTGTTATTGCAGGTGTTGGCGTTCCTCAGCTTAACGCTATATATGATGTTGCTAAGGCTCTTAAAGGTACAGGAGTTCCTGTTATCGCTGATGGTGGTCTTCGCTACACAGGTGATATCGTGAAAGCTATTGCTGCTGGTGCTGACTCTGTAATGGCAGGTTCTATGTTTGCAGGTGTTGAAGAGTCACCAGGTGAGACTATTATCTATAACGGTCGTAAATTTAAAACTTACCGTGGCATGGGTTCTCTAGAAGCTATGGCTCAAGGTTCTAAAGATAGATACTTCCAAGATGCTGAGGATGATGTTAAGAAATTAGTGCCAGAAGGTATCGCTGCTCGCGTTCCTTATAATGGAGTACTTGCTGAGGTGGTTTACCAAATCGTTGGTGGTCTACGTGCTGGTATGGGTTACTGCGGTGCCGCAAATATCCAAAAATTACAAGGCGCTAGATTTATCCGTATCACTAACTCAGGTATTAACGAAAGTCACCCTCACGATGTAACTATCACCCGCGAAGCTCCAAACTACAGTCAAAAATAGTTGGTTTTTGTGAAGGGAGATTGGGAAGGCTTTTCCCAATAGCAGCCCATCTTTGCGACCTTTTTTAAAGTTTCAATGCTCACAGCCTCAAGGCTGCTCCGCTTAAAACTTCAAAAAACGCCGCAAATATGAACTAC
>JAWXTP010000177.1:0-4397 GCA_044433415.1 Rikenellaceae bacterium | reverse complement strand
GTAGTGTTAGCGTCAATAAGACGAGTGAACACACCACCTAGAGTTTCAATACCTAAAGAAAGAGGAGTAACATCAAGAAGAAGTACGTCTTTCACCTCACCTGTTAATACACCACCTTGAATAGCAGCACCAATAGCAACAACCTCATCAGGGTTTACACCTTTCGAAGGAGCTTTACCGAAGAATTCATCAACAACTTTTTGGATAGCAGGAATACGTGTAGAACCACCTACAAGGATTACCTCGTTGATATCAGAAGTTGAAAGGTTCGCATCACGTAAAGCAGCACGACAAGGCTCAATAGTAGCTTGAATAAGTCTGTCAGCAAGTTGCTCGAATTTAGCACGTGAAAGAGTGCGAACAAGGTGTTGAGGAATACCATCTACAGGCATGATATAAGGTAGGTTAACCTCTGTAGAAGTAGAGCTAGAAAGTTCTATCTTAGCTTTCTCAGCAGCTTCTTTAAGACGTTGTAAAGCACGAGGGTCTCTTCTAAGGTCTATGTTAAATTCAGAGATAAACTCTTCAGCTAACCAGTCAATAATTACGTGGTCGAAGTCGTCACCACCTAGGTGAGTGTCACCATTAGTAGATTTTACTTCAAATACACCATCACCAAGCTCTAGGATAGAGATATCAAAAGTACCACCACCAAGGTCATAAACAGCGATTTTCATATCATCTGATTTTTTATCTAAACCATAAGCTAAAGCAGCAGCTGTAGGCTCATTGATGATACGGCGTACTTTAAGACCAGCGATTTCACCAGCTTCTTTAGTAGCTTGACGTTGAGAGTCAGAGAAGTAAGCAGGGACTGTGATAACAGCATCTGTAACTTCTGTGCCAAGATATTCTTCAGCAGTTTTCTTCATTTTTTGAAGAGTCATAGCTGAAATTTCTTGTGGAGTGTAAAGACGAGAATCAATATCTACACGTGGAGTATTGTTATCACCTTTCACTACTTTATAAGGAATACGGTTTGTCTCTTTTTGTACTTTATCCCAAGTTTCACCCATGAAACGTTTCACTGAGAAGATAGTACGCTCAGGGTTTGTAATAGCTTGACGTTTTGCAGGGTCACCCACTTTACGCTCACCAGAGTCAGTAAATGCTACGATAGATGGAGTAGTTCTGTGTCCTTCACTGTTAGAAATTACTACAGGTTCGTTACCTTCCATAACTGACACACAAGAGTTTGTTGTACCTAAGTCGATACCAATAATTTTAGACATAATATTAAATATTTTAAGATTTTTAATTCATTTTAATAATGATACGTATATTTCGTATCTATTCCTAAATTATCAATCTTTATGCCAATGCTATTTCGTGTGGTTTTGACTGATTTTTTGTCAGATAACGTCCCATTGATATGACAATTTGACAAAAAACTATTATAATTGTCAGTTATTTTGTGACAAGATGGACGTGTGGTGCTGAACGAATGGGGACTTATACCCATTTAGTAGATTTATAACGTTGAAGTCTTTTTAAAATAGTTTTTTTATTTTATATTTGTATTTGTAACATATATAAGTAACATAAACAAATAACTTAAACAAATAACTTAAACAAATAACTATGAAAAAACTATCTTTACTTTTGTTAACTTCCTTTTTGGTATTTGCATGTTCAAAAGAAGAAGTTAAACCAAGGATTGCTATTACAGGTATAGCAATAGAGAGCAGTACTTTTTCCCCTGCTCGTACTACTTTAGACATGTTTCGCATTCTTCGTGGGGAGGATATCTTCTCAGCTTACCCTTTCCTAAAGGATGATTCTGCACCTTTACGTCAGAGTGCACAATGGTTACCAGGATTCACAGCGCGTGCTACACCAGGAGGTACTGTTACTAGGGAGGCTTACGATGCCTTAGTGAAAGAATCGTTAGATAGCCTTCGCAGTCAGTTACCGCTAGATGGTATTTTCTTTGATATACATGGGGCTATGAGTGTTGAAGGACTTGAAGACCCTGAGGGTGATTACATCGCCAAAGTTCGTGAAGTGGTAGGTGATGATGTTATGATTTCTACATCTATGGACCTACATGGTTGTGTTTCGGAAACATTAGCTAGAGAATCTAACCTTATAACTTGTTACCGCTTAGCACCTCACGAGGATTGGGCTGAGTCTAAGGAGCGTACAGTGCAGAACCTTGTTGATAGATTGAAAAGTGGTAAAGGTAACCCAAAATATAAAGCATGGGTGAAAGTTCCTGTTCTTTTACCTGGGGAGCAAACTTCTACACGTGTGGAGCCTGGCAAGTCTCTATATGCAAAGGTTGACCCTTTAACAAAAAGTGAAGGCGTTATAGATGCTGCAATTTGGATTTCTTATGCATGGGCTGACGAACCACGTAACCACGCTGTAATAATGGCTTATGGCGATAGTAAAGAAGAAGTACAAGCTGCTGCTGAGTCTTTAGCTAAAGATTTCTGGGATGTACGTGAGGAGTTTGAATTTGTAGCTCCTACAGCTTCTTTAGAGGAATGTTTCGCCGAGGCTATAAAAAGTGATGCTAAACCTTATTTTGTAAGTGATATGGGGGATAACCCTACAGCAGGTGGTGCAGGCGATGTTACATGGACAATTGAGCAACTGTTGAAGATGCCTTACTTTAAACAAAAAGGTTGTAAAACTTTAGTGTATGCTTCTATTCCAGATAGTAAAATCCTTGATGAAATAGTAAAAGCAGGTGTAAAATCACGCTTTAGTGGTAAGTTTGGTGCTGAGGTAGATAATAGATATGCAGGACCTGTAGAGGTTAAAAATGCCTTGATAGATACTATAGTGTTGGCTGATAAAACACGACTTAACGTTCGTGAAGCTGTACTTTCTGTTGGTGGGATTAAGATAATTGTTACTGAAAAACGTAAACCTTTCCACTATGTGTCAGATTTCAAAGAATTGGGTATTGACCTTGCAGAAACAGATATAGTAATGGTGAAAATGGGATATCTTGTTGAGGAACTTTACGATGTGCAAAAGGGTTGGATGATGGCTCAAACACGCGGTGGCGTTGACCAAGATATGTTCTCGCTGCCTTATAAGGGTATTCAAAGACCTATGTATCCTTTGGATAATGACTTTGATTTTACTCCTGTGGTTTGTTGGTATTAGGGTGTATGTACTATTTTTATAGCGTGGTCTTTTAGCATAAAATTTGCTTACTGTCAGTTAGTGGGACTTCTAAAATTGAATAAAACCAATTATTAGTCCCCTTCTTAAGAGTTAAGATTTTGTCGTATGGTGTATTCTTTTATACAATAAATAAATTGTAAAATAACTAATTATTGGTTAAAAAGGGTTATTTTGACGTGTTTTATAGAAAAATATGTAAATTTTATAGAAAATATTTTTTTTTACAAAAAAAAAGTTTCATATTTGCATAAAGGAAAATTCTAAGGGTCGAATGAAGACAATCATTAGAACTCCACTTATTCTATTAAACTTTAAAAATTGTAGCCTATTGAGATGAATCTACTTTAAATCAGAACGTAAGTTAATTTAAATAGATAATGTTATGAAAGATATTCAAAACATTAGCGATCAGTCGCTTATTTTGTCGTATCGTCAAGGTGACGAGCAGGCTATAAACATATTAATTGAAAGACACCGTAAAAGAGTATATAACTACATCTTGATGTTGGTTAAAGATTCTAGTATTGCGGATGACATATTTCAAGACCTCTTTATTAAAGTTTTAGCATCTTTAAAAAATGGTAAGTACTCTGATCACGGAAAATTTATTTCGTGGCTCTTGCGTATTGCTCATAATATGGTTATTGACTATTTTAGACTTAAAAATAGTAAGAACCTTGTATCTACAGATGGCGAAAACCAAATTCTTAATAACAAATCTCTTGTAGATAGTAATGTTGAGGATATGATGATTAAAGAACAAACTGAAAAAGATATTCGTAAACTTGTAGACTTTCTGCCTCTTGAACAACGTGAGGTGGTTATTATGCGCCATTACTTAGGGTTGAGCTTTAAAGAGATTGCTGAACAAACTGATGTTAGTATTAATACTTCCCTTGGTCGTATGAGGTATGCTCTTATGAATCTTAAAAAATTGATGCAGGATAATAATATGACCTTGTCTTTTTAGAAGTTAGTATCTCTCTTTTGTAAATGGTGTAAGGTTAATTAAAATAAAGGATGTTTCGGAAATCAGCCGCTGGAACGTCCTTGTTTTTTGTTAAAATAGTACAATTTTGTATTGTTTCTGGATTGCAATAATTTGAACTTTTGGGTTAATGGTTAATGGTTAATGGTTAATGGTTAATGGTTAATGGTTAATGGTTAATGGTTAATGGTTAATGGCGACAAGCGTGGAATGATAACTTGAAAGATTGCTGGAGGGTCATAGGGGTCAGAGGGGTCAAAGAGGTCAT
>JAWXTP010000176.1:0-4443 GCA_044433415.1 Rikenellaceae bacterium | reverse complement strand
TCATAGTTTTTAAACTATAAAGATACTGAAAATCAGGGACTTATACAAATTTTTAAGACACTTATTTAATTGAATTTCATATATTTATGAGGTTTTTTTGAATTTTTGTCATGTAGTAAAATTTTTATTATTAATAGTGATTATAATTTTGAAGCGCAGAAAATCAGCGTTAATAAACGCCGTTAAAGAATCACCTCAAGAGATTACTCAAGAAGTTAATGATAAGACTCTACAAGAAAATGAACCTAGAATTAGGGAATTGGTACAGGAATCTTCTAACAAGCAAACAGGAATTTACCTATTAGGTGGATTCAGTGTCATAAATCGTGACCACAAGAACATCACCAAAGAGTTTACACCTCTTATTAAGCAACTTCTTGCCTTAATAATAATATACACTCAAAAGAATGGGAAAGGTATACCTAATAGTTACCTTAAGGAATACTTATGGCCTGACAAATCAGATACTAGTGCACAGAATAATCGTAATGTGAATATAAGCAAACTACGCAATATATTACAGACTGTAGGAGATTTTGCCATTATATCTGACAACAGCTACTGGCACATTACATATTCACCAACAGACTATTGTGACTACGTATACGCTCACCAGAAACTCAAATCTATAGCTTCTATGGATAAGGATTTAGCATGTGATACCATAGTAGATATTGCTAGCTTTGGTGAATTGTTACCAAATCAAAATACGGACTTTTTCGATCAGCACAAAGCAGAATATTCTGACTTCATAATTACGACTACTCAGCTACATCTACAGAAAACTACAAACAAGTATGATATTATAACTTTAGCTTCAATAATATTAACATTTGATAAAACTGACGAAGAAGCATTAAGAATTAAGTGTAAAACACTAACTGAAATAGGTAAAAATGGTGTTGCTAAAACTACTTATGACAACTTCTCTAGAGAGTACAAAATTTTGTTTGATAGTAACTACGAAACATCTTTCGAACAACTTTGTAATTAGTGTTTTGTATAAGAGAGTACTGTAAGTTATCAGCTTTTTGGCATACTAGCTATCACAGCCTTTATCTCAAAATAGCTAATATCCTCAGGGAGATTTTCTTTAATCTCTCCCAAGCGAAGTTCCATTAAAGGAGTTATAAGTCCTCTCAGGTACTGACAACGCTCCTCACTCATGAAATGCGTACACTCCACAGCACCCATCTGTATAAGCTGCACGGCATGCTCCATAATCGTACGAACACTAAGCTCACGCATCTCAGCTATTTTTTCAATATCGTGACCTTCCCTTAGTAGGGCTAAGGTAATATTATGTGATAGTATCTTTGGAGGTTTAGGCTCATTAGATTTTTTGGTCTTCTTAGGCTCTTTAACAATACTTTCTTTAACAACCGTCTCTACCACAACAGCTTCTTCTACAGCCTCCACCTTCTCAAGCTCTTCTTCTGCATCAAACTGTAAAGCCGAAAATCCATCACGCAAAGGGTCTATATCATTAGAAATACAAAACTCCTTAACGATATTAACTATAATCTCAGCATAGTTAGCAATAGTCTTAGCACCTATACCTGTGATTTTCCTAAGTTCCTTGACCGTACAAGGTAGTGTAGCCTGTATTTGTATGATACTCTTTAGCTGTAATATAGAAGAAGTCTTTATAGATATCTCACTAGATACTGCCTTACGCCAATCTATAAGCATATTATATAACTCAGCGTGAATAACCTCCTTAGGAAGTTTCTTAGCCTTAGTTTTAAAAGGAGTTTCCTTAACAAGAGCATCTATAGAAACCTTTGCTTTCACCTTTTGGTATTCCTGTATATCAAAACCCTCAGAACATAACTTCAAAACGTGCTGCTTAAGGCTTACTTCCAAAATAAAAGGTTGGAAGTTATCCGTAAAACGCTTCTTAACTTCCTTAGAGTCTATATCTATATTCCTAAGCTCCTCAACTATAAAAAATAAAGCCTGAAACTTAGAAGTGTAATATATTGCACCTTTCTGTACTCTTTCTTTAAGAAACTGAGAGGTTTCATAGTTTTCTGTGGCTATAATACCCCTTATCTGTTTTTGAAAAGACTTAGAGGAGTTTAATATTTCACTATCAAAACTTTTCATATAAGCCTCAAACTCGGCGATTAATGTAGGGTAAGTTCTATAAAGATTTGTAGTTATTATCTTTAAGATTATATAAGACAGGTTCTTAACAGTCGCAAAATCAAAGATATCTACTAAGCTAGTTTCAAAGTAGTGCTTCTTGCATTCATAGAGTATCCCTTGGTCGGGTTTATTCTCACGGATATAGTTATTAAATATATCTACCTGGCAGCTACTTATTATAGAGTTAGGAGTTATAGGAGAACTTAGCACCACACCTTCCAGTGTTCTAATACGACTTAGCGCCACATACACCTGACCATAGGCAAAGGCAGCTCCTGTGTCTATTATAGCCTTATCAAAAGTAAGACCTTGACTTTTATGTATGGTTATTGCCCATGCACATTTTAGAGGAAACTGCACAAAAGACCCCTTTACGTATTCATCTATCTCTGAGGTTTCCTCATTTAGCTTATATTCTATGTTATCCCATGTTTCAGGGAAAATATCTAAGGACTCATCACTATCTTGAGGTAACACTGTGATATGCGAATCGCTATAGTCTAATATCTCTCCACGCATTCCATTATAGTAAAGTTTCTCTGGGGAGCTATCATTTTTTATGAATATCACCTTTGCCCCTACCTTAAATTCTAAAGTCAAGTCGTTAGGATACATGTGTTCAGGGAAATCTCCCTTGATGGTAGCTTCAAAATATGCGGACTTAGCACTTAGGGCACGTAGCTTATCTTCGTTTATCTTGTTGGCTACATAGTTATGTGTTGTAAGGCGTATATAACCCTCACTTTCATCAGGGTTAAAGCCTTGTATATATCTATTATTTAAAGTAGTTAGAGTTTGTTGCGAGATGCGACGTTCACGTATATCATTTAGGATATCTGTAAATGTTGTATCGCTCTGTCTATATATCTTTTCAAGCTCTATAGTTATGTAGTTACATTCTTTTAAAGCTAGGGAGTCAAAGAAATATTGAGACTCATAAAACTGATCAAGAATATGCTTTTCTGTATCTTTTATAATAGGAGAAAGTTGGTTAACATCCCCTATCATAAGCATCTGCACCCCACCGAAAGGCTTTGAGGAACGTCTTATCTGCCTTAACGTTTCATCCACAGCATCAAGAGTGTCACTCCTCACCATACTTATCTCATCTATCACAAGTAGCTCTATAGAACGTATTATAGCAAGTTTATGTTTTGAAAATCTTTTCATCTGTATTGATGATGTGGCGCTTTGGTTAAATTTACTAGGCACAAAAGGCGCAAAGGGAAGCTGAAAAAGAGAATGTAACGTTACCCCACCAGCATTCAGTGCTGCAACACCTGTAGGTGCTGTCACAACCACCTGTTTTGAAGAATACAGGTGTATATTTCTTAAGAAGGTGGTCTTTCCTGTACCTGCCTTCCCAGTAAGGAAAATATGTGAATTTGTCGATGCTACAAATTCTTTAGCTAGCTCTAGTTGTGCATTATCCATTCTCTTTCGGTATAATAGTTCCGTTAAGGAGAGTTTTACATATAGTTAAAACCCAGTTTTAGAACTCTCCTAACTACAAAAGTAAGGAAAAAAACTATATAAAAAAAGAAATTATTATTATAAGAGAGGGGGATATAAAATTAATCACATAAACCTCAGAAATAGGAAAAGCGTTGACCTTATGGTTTTATCCATAACATCAACGCTTAAAATTTCTGGTATCCGACCGAAATAAAATAAATAAATAAATAAATAAATAAATAAATAAATAATATTTTACCTGCATAGTGGCAGGAAACCGAGCTCTCTCTTTTTTCAAGAATGGTTCATATTTGCGGCGTTTTTGTTTATTTTAAGCGGAGCAGCCTCGATGGCTGTGAGCATTGAAATAAACAAAAAGGTCGCAAAGATGAGCCGTTATTGGAAAAAGCGTAACCAGAGCTTTTGCCGGACAACAATATTTATTATTTCCAATCTAAAGAGTAATTACCACCACCATATATAGAGTAGTAAGGGTTTTGGTAAAGAACTGCTGAATCCCAGTCAGTACTACCCTCTTCGTCAGTTGAGCAAGTAATAAGAATCTCATCAGCTGGAAGAGCTGTTAAGTAACGAGGTACCTGCCAGCTATAACCATCATATAAAGTGTGTGAAGTAACAATTCTATAAGGACGTATATAATCACTATCATCACTAGAACTTACAGCTGTATAATCTACATTAGCACTAGTATACTCATCATTTTCCCATAGGTCACCACCCCAGAAGTTACAACCTTCAGGAATATATTTATTATTATCATTAATTTGGTCAAGAGCTCTCCAACGCTTAAGGTCATGCCAACGTAAACCTTCTGCC
>JAWXTP010000175.1:0-4445 GCA_044433415.1 Rikenellaceae bacterium | reverse complement strand
ACAATAAGAGCACATACACCACCTGCTGCTGCAAGGTTAGTAGTAAGGAAAGTATCAGCAATACCTTTAGCATTTTCAGCACCTGCTGCTGCAAGTTGTGAACCTGGGTTAAAACCAAACCAGCCAAACCATAGAAGGAAAACCCCTAGAGCTGCCATAGTAAGATTGTGACCTGGGATAGCCACAGGTTTACCATTACGGTACTTACCTAAACGTGGACCTACAACCCAAGCACCTACAAGAGCTAACCAACCACCTAAAGAGTGAACGATAGCAGAACCTGCAAAGTCGTTAAAGCCAAGATCAAACAACCAACCTTCGCCCCATGACCAGTGTCCTGAGATAGGATAGATAACAGCAAAGATAACTACCGAATAAATAAGGTAAGAGCTAAATTTAGTGCGCTCAGCAATAGCACCCGATACGATAGTTGCTGCTGTAGCACAGAACATTGTTTGGAATACTAGCTGTGCTGCTGGAGCGATAGTAGTACCATCAAATTCAGCACCTAGTAATTCTATACAGAATATACCTCCACCATACATGATAGTGTAACCAATAAACCAGTACATAATAGATCCTACAGAGAAGTCTAGTACGTTTTTCATTAAAATATTTGCTGTATTTTTAGTACGAGTAAAACCCGTTTCAACTAGTGCAAATCCCGCTTGCATAATAAATACAAGCATTGCAGCTAATAACATCCATACAGTATCTAGTGATGCGGCTAATTCCGCCATTGTCATTGTTGTCTCTTCCATAATTATTTAGTTTTTTTACCTCTAACTTCAACATATTGTGTTTCTTCATAGCTTACGCCTAAACGAATGCGGTGCGCTTCCTCAACAGGGTATACGAATATACGACCATCGCCTATTTCTCCTGTATGGGCAGCTTTAGCAATTGCATTAACAACTGGCTTAACACTCTCATCGCTAAGTACTATAGATATCTGAATACGCTCAATGTAACTTGTATCGTATACAACACCACGGTAGATTCTTTCTTGTCGCGACTTACCTACTCCTCGTATCTCACAGTATGAAAACCACTCGATACCTTCAGTAACCATTGCTTCACGAACATCCTCAAATTTTGTTTTGCGGATAATTGCTTCAATTTTTTTCATGTTTGATAATTTATAATGATTAATATTTATATGTTTTATGCTAGATAAAATACAGACTACCTAAAAACTTAATGAAAATCCTGCTAATAAGTAAGCATTGTCACCGCTTTTTGAAGGGTTAACTATAGCATCAACAAATACAGGTAGTTCAAACTTATCTGTTATTTCTATAGCTTTCGACACTCTAGCAGATATATTACATACTGCAAAATTGTCGGCGTAAGCACCATCAGCAGGTGTAACACCAAGTTCAAAATCTATATTTACGACATCTTTAATAGTAACAGGATAGCCTAGAGCTATATATGTTGAATATGCTCGTTCGCCATTACTATTAACATCTGTTTTACCTGCAAACATAGTGTTTACAGCAATAGAAAGAGGGAATTTTTCACCAAATGTGTAAGCTAAGCTAGCTTCATAAGTGTGACCAGCACCTAGGTAAGGATATGACTCTCCCATACACCAGTAGTCTGTAAGTGCAACTGAAAAGTTACCAACTCCATAAGATACATAATAGTCTAATTCTTTTTCTTCTGAATTAACAATGCCTGTACTTCCCCAAGCACCAACAGCGAAGCCACCAACACCAAGTTCGGCATAAGGTTGAACACTTGCTCCACCGCAGTAAGATCCACGCCAAACGTAAGAACTTACAAAATCTGCTCCCCCTGTTACGGATACTTGAGCTGAAACTGTTGAAATAGTAGCGAATAACGCAATAGCCAATAGGCTAAATTTGATTTTTAAATTTTTCATAATGTTGTAAATTTCGGTTAATAAATGCACATGTTTATAGAGGAGATGCTCTTTGGGAGTCTCCTACAAGTAACTTAAGGGGAGTTCTAATAATTGGTTTTATTCGATTTTTAGAAGTCTCCTTAATATTTTCTTATTAAAGTGGTTTTGTATTAATGTGGTTTAAAGATCTAAGTCACAGATTTTACTTGAAGCTATAGTCACTTGTGTCTGGTCAGCAAATGCACTTAAGCGTACATAGCCTCTTCCTCCTGGACCAAATCTCTCACCTGGTGACGATAGGATATTGCAACTGTTAAGCAGTTTTTCGAAAAGCAGCCATGAATTTTTGTAAGGTGATTCCACCCATATAAAAGGTGAATCTTCACCTCCCCAAAAATTGAGTCTTGTGTTTTGAAGTGCATAACGTAAAAGTGATGCATTCTGCATGTAATAATCTATATTTTCTTTAGTGCTCCTAAGCCCCTCAGGGGTGTATAAGGATTCAGCACCTCTTTGTACGACATAAGAGGGAGTATAGTTTTTTATCTCCTGACGTCGTCTCCATAATTCATTAAGGTTGGCTGTTTTGTTAGCGCTAAAAGAAAATCCATTGATTTCCTTAGGGATAATAGTATATCCGCAGTGGAGTTCTGTGAAGCCTGCATTTTTTGAAAAAGACCTTATCTCAATAGCACATCGCCTAGCACCTTTAATTTCATAGATGCTATGTGGTGTGTCGCGGTCTGTTATAAATGCTTCGTACGTTGCATCGAAAATAATTAAGACGTTATTTTCGATAGCATATTGTACCCACTTCTTTAGAGTATCACGACTCATGGTACAGCCTGTGGGATCATTAGGGTAGCATAGGTATATCACCTCGGGACATTTAGTAAGCATTTGAGGCATAAAGTTGTCTTCTTTGCTGCATTTCATGTAAATAAGGTGATTCCATCTACCATCTTCATCCCTTTCGCCTGCTCTATTTGAAACAACGTTGGATTCTACAAATGTTTGATAAATAGGATCTGCAATAGCGACTCTATTATCTCTACATAAAATATCACCAATTGCTGCAAGTTCAGCTTTCGTACCGCTGTTTATAAAAATTTCACTACTGTCAATTTTTATTTTATGAGCTTTGTAGTCATGCTTTAATATTGCATCACGCAAGAATTGATAACCTTCAAGTGGACCTCTACCATGAATCGTGTCATTCATAGCAAACTCATTCAGTGCTTTAGTCATTGCTTCAATAACGCACTGTGATAAAGGACGAACAACATCTCCTCTATTCAACTCAATAATCTTAGCTTGTGGATTAACAGCCTTAAATATTGAGACTTGCTGGTTTATCTTGTCTTGCACATTGTCTCGTGCAATCTTCAAAAATTGAGAATTTATAAGTATCATTTCTTTCTTTATTTATCGGGTAGTTTAAAGTACACTTAATCCCACAAAGATAATAAATTACTCTTCTAAATCTCAATTATTTTAGAGTTTAATTAATAAGAATTTGAAAGAACCTGTTGAGCGTCGACACTCAAAAAAAACTAAAGTACTAAGTTGATTACCACATTGCAAAGATGTTGACTTTATTTTTGTTTACGGCAAATTTATAATAAAATATTTTTTTAAGAATTTTAAAATTTTAAAATCTACATAAAAAACATATAATTCATATAAAATTTACATTTTACAGCTTTATTTTTTGAAGATATTATATTTTTATTAACTTTGTAGTACAAATAACTTTTAAGGATTATATTATGGAAGATTATAAAGTAGACGAGTTAGATCTTGAAATTTTGGAGCACATAGCCAATAATTCGAGGATTTCTTTTTTGGAAGTAGCTAGATTATGTAATGTGTCGGGTGCCGCGGTACACCAGAGGGTGCAACGCATGACAGCAGCAGAAATAATAACGGGATCTCAATTTACTATTGACATGACAAAAATTGGTTATGACACCTGTGCTTATGTAAGTTTAAGTTTTGACCAAGCTAGCAGATTAACAGAGATAGAGAAAGCTATAGAGGCTATACCTGAGGTTGTGGAATGTTATCACACTTTGGGTATGTTTGACTTATTGCTTAAGGTATATGCGCGTAGTAACAGCCATTTGCTGAAAATTATCCAACTTCAACTAAAGCCTTTAGGTGTTGTTAGATCAGAGACTACTATATCGTGTCAACAGTCTTTTAATAGACAGTTTACTAAACGTTCTATATAACATAAAAAGACTTTCCTCAACAACGGTCTACATTTTCAGCAACCTCAGCACCCAAATCCATTACTATGGGATATTAAAGCCCACGCGGGGGGGGCTTACATATTGGACACTAATAATAAAATTATGTGTTCTTTTAATATAAAGAAACTTCTACTTACAATAAATTATCATCATCCATTATTGTATTTAATTATTTTTTATTATTGTTGTGTCGACTTTTTTACATAACACATAGCAGAGAAACCTGCTTTATATTTTTACGCAAGTATCTTTTTACTCGCGCAATGTTCCATACGGCGGTTTCGTACCCCCGTGTGGAACGTTAATGCGTCCACTCTGCT
>JAWXTP010000174.1:0-4551 GCA_044433415.1 Rikenellaceae bacterium | reverse complement strand
CATGCCGCCGTCCATGCCGCCGCCCATATCACTGCTAGACTCTTCTTCTGGAAGTTCTGTATTGGCTCTTATGATAGCTCTAATTTTGTCTTCTTGTTCATCGCTAAGGTTAAGGCTGTCATCAAGTTCATAAACATTAATATCAATCATTAATTCTAAACGTTCTTCCATTTCTGAAAGTTTATTTTTCTTTTTCTCTTTTAGATATTCTTTTAAAGCAGCTTGTTTGTCAGCAGGAAGCATCTCTTTTAATTGCTTCATTAAGTCAGATTCTTTAGCTTGCTTTTTATCTCTATTAGGAGTATAAAATTCTGTTAGCAAAGCTCTAACTTCTACCTCTTGTTCAGCAGTAAAATTAAGGCTAGCGTTAAGCTCTTTGTAATGTTTTTCAACAAGTCTTTCAGGACTAATTCTCATTTGTTGTTGTCCACCTTGTTGTCTTCCTTGACCTTGTTCTTGACCAGGTCCGCCTTGACCACTTTGTTGGCCACCACCGCGACTTTGTGCGTTTGTAGATTGGATAGCAAAAAATGCAACTGCTACCAATAAAATCAATTTTCTCATATTTTAGTTTTTAGATTCTGTTTGAAAATAATTAAACTGTCTTACACAAAACTAACGATAAAAACATATTTTATAGATATACCTGAGCTAGTTTAGTGGTGAACGGCATAAAAATAATGGTGAACGGCAAGAAAATGATAAACAAATAGGAAATTATTTCATAATTTTATAAAAAACTAATATCTTTGTATTAAAATTAATTATAATATATGAGATGTATTGCTATTGACGACGAACCAGCTGCTTTAATGGTAATAAAGCAATTTTGTGAGCGCATAGGAGGTATTGACCTTCAGGTGTTTACAAATCCGCTAGTTGGCATAGAGCAAGTGAAAAGCGAAAAACCCGATTTGGTATTTTTAGATATCGAAATGGGTGTAGTTAATGGTGTGGAATTAGCTAAAGAGCTGCCTGAGGGTACGTTTTTAGTTTTTTCTACAGCTTACGCACGCTTTGCACTTGATGGATTCGAGTTAAATGCAGTAGATTTCCTTCATAAGCCTTTTTCTTTTAGTCGTTTCGAAAAAACTATCCATAAGGTCGAAACAATGAGAATCTTGCAATTGCATACTCATGCAGATGAAATTGCTGAGGACGAGATAACAGTAAAGGTTGAATATAAAAATGTAAAAATAAAACTATCGGATATACTCTATATTCAAGCTATGGATAATTATGTGCGTATACACCTAACCAATTCAAAATCTGTGCTTTCTCAGATGTGTATGAAGACTATACAGGATGTATTGCCTAGCGATAGATTTAAAAGAATACACAAGTCTTTTATTGTGTCCGTAAAGAAAGTGGAGAGCTACAATAGAAGTAAGATTATGTTATATAGCGTTAGTACACCTTTGCCTATTGGTCGTACCTATGTTAATGAATTTGTTGATTTTATGAATGGTAGCCATTAAGGTAAATCGCATATAAAAATATCCGACAAAACTTAGGATTACTCCTAGCTTTTGTCGGATATTTTTTTGAAGTCTGCTAATCCACCTTGAAATCAGGATCTAACTCTATAATCTTTTTATCACTATCTTGTTTCTCCTGCGTTTGTACCTCTAAGTCTTTTATAATGTTACGTATAGGTATGTTAGGCGGATCTAACACGTTAGGGTCGTGCATTGGTACATAGTTTACAAACTTAACATCCTTAGCCAAAGGAGGAAAAATTAAAGTCATATATATTAATTTACCTGCTGCATTCGATATAACGACATTTCTACTTATAGGAACATCATGTTTTACGCTATGTAATTTATACATTACGCCTGTTTCCATATCTTCAAGGTAAGTGTTCTCAGAAATGTTGAAATAATAAAAATTAGAGCTAACATATTTTACGAGCTTTACCTCTGTATAACCATCCTTCCTGTAAACGTGAGGTACACGTTTCATTTTGTATTCAGCTATATTGTATTGGTCAGAGTTAAGCTGATGAAAATTATAAATACCATTAGCATCAATACGTTTAGCATATTCATCAAAAGATGTAGTGTTCTCATTTTGAGACGATTCTGCTATGTAGATAGATTTAGATTGACTAAATGATACTAATGATAAAAACAAGAATGTGATTGTAAAACTAATTTTCATTAAGTATGACTCACTATTTTTTAATATAAGTATTTTCATGGTTTCTTAGTGTTCTAAATTTTGAAATCAGGGTCTAGCTCTACAACTGTATTTACAAAAGGTCTTTCTGTGTTATTGCGAATTTTGTAATTCACAATAGGTAAATAATATCTAGTTTGTGGAGCTACTGTAATATCTGGATCTGAGGCTTGTATAAGATTAACAGACTTTACATTATCACCCAGTGGAGGGAAAATTAATGTAATATATACTTTACTGTTTTGCATCCCAGGAATTACAAGATTCCTACTTAAAGGAATGTTATTTCTAATACTATGAATCTTATATCTAACTTTTGTTTTGGTGTCCTCTAGGTAAGTATTCTGAGAAACATTGAAACAATTAAAGTTAGTGTAGCTAGTAATGAATAAATCTACCTCTGTGTATTTTTCTCTTTTATAAACAAGAAGTTTTTCGCTAGATGTGTTTTTCACCTGAGTGTAATTATCATCATCTAAGAAGTGAAAATTATATTTATTTTCAGGGTCAAGTTTTTCAACTTTTTCTTTAAAAAATTTATAAGCTGGACTAGTTACTTCTTTAGAAGCATTCATTTTGTTAGAGTGAGTTGTTGATTTTGCAGGAGCTTTCACTTCTTTAATATCGTCTAGTGTAAGGTCATTTACTACAACATCCCTTGTCACAACATCTCTTGTTATAACGTCATTTGCTATAACGTCGTCCTTTACCTCATCACTTACTGTAACATCACTTGCTGTAAGGTTGTCGTTAGAATTAGGGGCGCTGTTTTGTTCAGTTAAAGGAGAATTATCAGATATAACTTCTTCATCTAGCTTATTATCAGCCTTGTTTTCTGTTTCTATATCTGTTTCCTCTTTAGCTACAACATCCTCTGTTAATTTGTCAGTAACAGAAATTATCTTATCATCTACACTTGATGTAATTTCTTCTGCTTTTTTCATTACAGCATCTTCGTTAACATAAGTGAAAGAAGTTAACGTTAGTAATAAAATAATAGAAGGAATGGTAAGTAGGGTACGCAATTTCTTATACTTAACTTGGTAGTTGTTTTTCATTTGTATAAAACGTTGTTTTATTAACGAACCGTTAAATCCATTCGCTACTATAGGGAAGTCATAAGATATTTCGTCAAAGATGAATTGTTTATATTTCTTTTTATCACAATTGCTATTTAGCACATCATAGTCTGCCTCAAATTCATGTATGTACTCTAGCTCTTTGCGTACTCTCCATACTATTGGGTTGAACCACGATAGGGTGATATATGTTTGAGAGATTAATTTATCTACATAATGCAGATTTCTGATATGAGCAATCTCGTGTTTTAGTATCATATCAAATTTATCCTCATCCATTATCCTACTAATAAATATACACTTGAAAAAAGAGAAAGGTGTTTCTATAATTCCACTTCTACACAATGAGTATTTACCTATTTTTTCGCGTGATGATAGTTTGCGAACTTTCATAACATAACGTATACCAATGACATAACGAGTTAGTACGTAAAGCGCAATGATGCCCCATATTATAAATAATATAGTTGAGGTTGTAATGTAGACCCCTGCTTTTTCTATAACAACATTCTCTATAGGTAGATTATCAGCACGCTCAAAGGTACTTTCAAAATTAAAATTCTGAGATACCTCCTGAGTTTTAGTTATCACCCTGCCTAAAGCGTTTTCAGGCTCTATATTTATAGCCTTAATAGAAATAGTAGCAGCTATTATAGCTAGAATAGGGCATAACAATAAATAAATCCTTTGAGATTTAAAAGATGCTTTTTCTTTGAATAGAAGGATGTAAATCCCCCAAAGTATACAACTTACACCTATGTATTTTATTAGTGCGATTACAAATGTTCCTGTCATAATAAAATAAAATTTAAACGTTTAGACTGTTTACAATTTCTTCTTTCTCAGATTTTGAAATATTCTCATTTTTTATAAAGAAAGAAATCATATCTGTTGTAGAGTCACCGAAAAAATGAGCTCTCATGCGTTTAAGTGCAAAACATGCGTAATCCTCCTTACTTACAGTAGGATAATATTGGTGAATATTACCATATTTCTTATAATCTACATAACCCTTAGCTTTCAAGATTCTTAAGATGGTTGATGTTGTTGTATAAGCAGGTCTTGGCTCAGGCGTAGCATTTACAATATCAGATAAAAATGCTTTACCTATTGACCATATCACTTTCATTAAATCAAGTTCTGTTTTTGTTAATTCTTTACTTATCTCCATAATATATCTTGAATTCAACTTGTAAATGCAACTGAGGAATTTGAATGTTGCAGGGAATAGGATAAAATATTTTTTCAGAGAGGAAAGAGAGAAAAAACTCTCCTTCGCTCTGCTGAATGG
>JAWXTP010000173.1:0-4795 GCA_044433415.1 Rikenellaceae bacterium | reverse complement strand
CGCTACCACCTGACATAGTTATATTATATTCTTGTTTATAACTATTTTGGAAAATAATGTCTTGCCAATCAGCTGACCCTACAGTGTCGGTGTAGTACCCTGAAGCATCTGTATATATACATGGGCGTAAGAAGTCTGATGGTAGAGGGCTATATTTTCCGTCTGAGCCCCATGTTCCATCATAAGGTAACTTGTCACTCTTTCCATAATAGTAGTTATTATTTTCAACTTGCTCATTACAATATGTCGCATACTCACAAGGATCTAGGTAATCAAGTTTTTTAGTAATTTTTGAAACTGAGAATGTAGCTGAAAACTCTATCTTAGCCTGACCTTTCAACCCTTGTTTTGTTGTAATAAGAACAACACCATTAGCTCCACGAGAACCATAAATTGCTGTCGCTGAAGCATCTTTTAACACCTCTATAGAAGCAATGTCGTTAGGGTTTATAAGTGACAATGGACTATCAGACTGAACATTACCTGAGTTTGTATCTCCACTTGGCATAGAAGTAGTCTCGTAAGGTATCCCATCTAATACATAAAGTGGTTGAGAAGAAGTTGAGAACGAGTTAACACCACGCACATTAATACTCATACCTGCACCAGGCGCTCCATCGTTTTGCATAACATTAACACCTGCAATTTTACCGCTTAACCCCTGTGCGATATCGCTTGGTGAACCTAAAGTCAAATCCTCTGAGCTAATTGAAGCTACAGAACCTGACAAATCGCTTTTTCGTGTTGAACCATAACCTATAACTACAACTTCATCTGCACTAATAGCATCTTCCTCCATTATTACGTTAATGACTCCTTTTTTGTTTACAGGAACAGTCATAGTTTTGTAACCAAGATACGAGAAGTTCAACTTCGAGTCATTAGTTACATTAAGATTAAATTTACCACCTAGGTCCGTTATGGTACCTTGGTTTGTGCCTTCAATAATAACAGTCACACCTACCATTGGGGCTTTTTTAGAATCCATAACACTACCTTGTATTAGGTATTCTTGCGCCGATAGGGTACCGAATACTAAAAGACATAGACATAATAGAAATAGTCCTCTTTTCATAATTTAAATTGTTTAGTATTTTCCCTTATAATTTGTACATTTATTTTTGACAAAGGTACGTTATTATTTATCATTAAAACAATACCATATTAACAAAGAATAATACTAATCACACAATCTAATAAATTATAAAGCATTTTGAATACTTTATACAATATATGCAACACAAACAGCTAAAAACTTACAAAGAATAACTTAATTCCAAAAATAACACAAAAATTAAAGTATTATTTTCAGTTAATATTATATTACAAAACAAAAATAATTCACAGTATTTTTGTAAAAAATCATAACATTTAAAGTTATTAACAAAAATCAAAACATAACAAAATGAAAGCAATAACATTTTTAATTATTACTTTATTCACTATCAATTTGTCAACTTTTGCAAAAAACAATAAAGGTGAATACACGCTAATTACTAGCCAAGCAACTCCTGAAACAAAAAAACTGTATCAACAACTTGCTGACATGCAAGGCAAAGGAATTTTATTTGGACACCATTTCAGCAACGTTTCAGGTATTAATTTCACAGACTGGAAACAAACCAAAAACAAAAGCGATATAAAAGAAAGTGTTTCTGACTATCCTGCAATGTTCGGTTTTGACTTTGGTAGCGGATTTAGCAAGTTGCTACCTTCTGTTATAGATGCAGCAAAAAGAGGAGGAGTAATAACATTTAGCGATCACGCACTAAACCCTATGACTAATAAATCATATAAACATAACAAAGAATTTGCAGGCAAAGAGATAAATAGCGTCCTACCTGGAGGCGAACATCATAACTTATTACTTGCACGATTAGATTCTATAGCTGAATTTGCGAATAACGCAACTATAAATGGACGTAAAATACCTATTATTTATCGACCTTGGCACGAACACACAGGTCGCTGGTTTTGGTGGGGTACAGATTCGGGAACTCCTGAAGAATTTTGTGCACTTTGGCGCTTCACAGTTGAGTATTTACGCGACACTAAAGGGGTCGACAATTTCATATACGCCTTCTCACCTTCACAATTTGTCAAAGATTACAACTATGAGATACGCAACCCTGGCGCTGAATATTTTGACATTGTTGGTGTAGATTTATACTCACAGAAAGGAGATAATCAAGCTGAGATAATAACAAAGGCTCTTGAAGTTGTAGTAGATTATGCCGAGGCTCACAACAAAGTCCCTGCATTTACTGAGTTTGGGTATAGAGGTGGTATTCAAAATTGCGACAACCCAAATTGGTTTACAGAAAAATTCTTGAATCCTATTTTAGCAAATGAAAAAGCTAAACGTATTACCTATGCTCTTACTTGGCGTAACACACCTAATTCATATTGGATTCCATTAAAAGACAATCCTTTACATAGCAACTTCAAAGAAATATATGATTCCCCTTACGTATTATTCCTTAAAGATTGGAATAAGACAAAATAAATATAAACAACATATATTCAAACAAAAAAAAGATTCTTATCTACACTTTAAGGTGAGTTCCCTTAAGTAGGTAAGAATCTTTTTGTTTTACAACACTTTTAAATCTATATCTTTTTTGTCTATGTATTTTGTGAATCTATGTTTTGGCATACCTAGAATCATTCCGGCCTGTATCGTACCATGTATGCCTAGCAACTTATTTATCTTATTATTACTACGCGCCACATCACACATAAAACCTGCATACACCTGAGCAACACCCAGAGATTCAGCTATTAACGAAGCATTTTGATACGCTAAATTAGCATCCTCTCTACCAAACCTCACCGATTTATCAGTATAAATTACAAGCAGAGCCTGACCTCCTCTAAGAATAGGGTCATTACCTTTAGCGCGCTCAGCTATAAGGCGTTTAAATAGTTTTAGATATTTACGAACAGTAGGACTTAACATAAGCGCAATAGGACGAATTATTGGATTATCTATAATATTTAATAATCCTTTATAGTGATTTAAGGTTGCGTCAATAATTCCATCAAGAAGTTCTCTATCCTTAATGTACATAAATTTTAAACCTTGAATATTACTTGCTGTAGGAGCTCTATATGCCGCTTCTATAATCATGTTTATTGAATCTTGTGGAATAGGTTTTTTCGTAAATGTACGGTTAGAGCGACGTAACTTTATAAGTTTTAAAAGCTCTACACCATCGACATTTGGCACATCTTCACTATGCACCTTCCCTTCTCCAAAATCAGTATGTGTAATAGCATTCTTAGGACAAACGGCTACACAATGACCACATGATATACAGCCACTTACCCCTTGAACTATAACTTCCTTGCCCTCTTTCTTAAATATAAGTGAAGGACAAACCTCTACACAAGCACTACAACTAATGCATCTATCTATATATAACCCTATCTCTAACATACCTATAACTTAACTAAATATTTTTTAATAACTTTTCAAAATCTATTCCACTCAATAACTCTTTCGCATTAACGATAGAGTATTCTGCTGACATACTATCTTTCTTTATTGCAACTAACTCATCAAATACGTCTCCTAGAAGCTTCTCATACCCCTCACCTAAAACTCCTGCTACACCTATCGTTCTACATCCATAAGTTTTAGCGCGCTTAGCTATTTCATAGGGAGCTTTACCGTTAAGTGTCTGCCCGTCAATCTTTCCTTCTCCTGCAATAACTACATCTGCCCAATCAAATTGTTTTTCCAACTGTAGCTCTCCAATTATTATCTCTACACCACGTTTCAACTTACCAGATAAGAAAACAACCATTCCTGCACCTAGTCCTCCTGCTGCTCCTGCTCCCTCTAAAGAACTGACATTAATATTACAGATACGACTCAACTGTTTAACATAGTTACACATTCCTCTCTCTAACAAATCTACTACAGTCTCATGTGCGCCTTTCTGTGCAGCATAGGTATGCGTTGCTCCATACATACCTATCAGAGGATTTGTGACATCACAAGCTATCAAAAATTCACTTTCTGCAATTCGTGAATCAATATCATCAATCACTATTTTTTTAATATTAATTAACTCTGCACCTATTCCTTTTAGTTCAATTGACGAAGAATCATAAAACTTAACTCCTAAAGCCTGTGCCATCCCCATACCTCCATCGTTAGTAGCTGAACCTCCTATAAAACAAATAAACTTGCGATAACCTATGTCAAGTGCATCTTTTATTAATTCACCAGTGCCGTAGGTAGTTGTATATAAAGGATTACGTTCACTATCATTAAGAAGTTCCAATCCTGAGGCTTTTGCCATTTCAACAACCGCAGTCTTACTATCCGCTAACACAGCATAACTTGAATTAATATTACGAAAAAGAGGATCGTCAACCCGAACTTCTACTAGCTCACCCGAACAACTCTGCATAAGTACCTCAACACTACCTTCGCCACCATCAGCAATAGCAATTTTTCGGACATTATGTTGAGGATTATTCTTTAATAAACCTCTCTCAATTGCATTTGCAACTTGTGATGCTGCAAGGCAATCTTTAAATGAATCGGGAACTATAAGTATATTCATCTACAATAAACAATTAAGTAGTAATTAGTAAAAAAGCGTAGGTTCTTTAGGCGCTGAATAACTCTTAACAAACTTTCTCTCTGCAATTTTATAAAGCAGTCCACCCCATTCTCTTGCTTGATTAGGACATATATCTATGCAATGAGCACACTTAATACAAAGATCGCTATCAGTAGTTGGCTTTGGTGAACCTATAGCTCCCACAGGACACGCCGCAA
>JAWXTP010000172.1:0-4898 GCA_044433415.1 Rikenellaceae bacterium | reverse complement strand
CTTCTTTTTCGGAAAAGGTGAAAAATGTAGGCCGTTATTGGGAAAAGCCTTCCCGCACTCTCGAAACGACACCCAACTTCCCAAAAGGTTGTGAGCATTGAATTTTCGGAAAAGGTCGCAAAGATGAGCCGTTATTGGGAAAAGCCTTCCCGGACTCCCGAAACGACACCCATGTTAAAAAATGAATTTTGAGCTTATCTCTTTATAGTTGTATACTCGGTCGATAACTTCTGAGAATAGGTCAGAAATATCTAAAACAGTAAATTTAGAAGTATCAACATCTGTACACAAAGGAATAGTATTAGTTACCATAACTTCTGAAAGTGCAGATGCATTGATTCTATCATAAGCAGGACCAGAAAGTATAGGGTGAGAAACAGCAGCTCTTACGCTCTTTGCTCCTCTTTCCATCATGATATCTGCTGCCATAGTAATAGTACCTGCTGTATCTATCATATCGTCAAGGATGATAATATTTCTATCTTTAACATCACCAATTACTGTCATAGAACCTACAACATTAGCTTTCTCACGTTGCTTGTGACAAACAACCATAGGAGCATCAAGATATTTACTGTAGGCATTAGCACGTTTTGCACCTCCCATGTCAGGAGCAGCAATTGACAAATTCTCCATACCTAAACTTTTCATGTAAGGTACAAATATACCACTAGCGTATAAATGATCAACAGGTATATCAAAGAAGCCTTGTATCTGATCAGCATGTAAGTCCATAGTCATTACTCGGTCAACACCTGCCGCTTTAAGAGTATTGGCAACCATTTTTGCGCCAATAGAAACACGTGGACGGTCTTTTCTGTCTTGTCTTGCCCATCCAAAATATGGAATAACTGCTACAACACGGTGCGCCGAAGCACGCTTTGCTGCATCAATCATCAATAGTAATTCAAAAAGATTATCTACTGGTGGAAATGTAGACTGAATAACAAATACTGTACAACCTCTAATACTCTCGTCATAGCCTGGCTGAAATTCGCCATCACTAAACTCTAATACTGTTGATTTTCCTAGTTCAACGCCGTAGCTACTAGCAATTTTCTCTGCAAGGTAGCGTGAACCACGGCCTGCAAAAAATTTAATAGTGTGCATAATTTAGATTATGAAATGATATATGTCTATTATGTGAAAAAACTTCACATTGCAAAGGTACAATTTATTTATTAAATTTTAATAAAATAAATACCTTTTAATACGTTATAATTTTAACATCCCCTCAATATAGTCTAGAACTACATCCTTGCCTGTCTTTTTCTCTGAAGAAGTGACAAGCATATCTGGAAGTTGTTCCCATGAAGCTCTTAATACCTTGCGATAGTGAGCAACATTAGAATCTATCTTATTTTGAGATAATTTATCTGCTTTTGTAAAAATGATAGCAAATGGAATTTGGTTCTCACCTAGTAAGTCGATAAATTCCAAATCTTTTTTCTGAGGTTCAAGTCTTGAATCGACAAGAACAAATAAGAAATAAAGATTTTCATGCTTTGTGATGTAGTTTATTATTAATTTTGAAAATTCTTCTCTAATTTTCTTTGAAGTACGTGCAAAACCATAGCCTGGTAAATCAACTAGATACCATTCGTCGTTAATTATGAAGTGGTTAATCAATTTTGTTTTCCCAGGTGTTCCCGAGACCTTAGCTAATGATTTATTATTAGTCAACATATTTATCAAAGAAGACTTGCCAACATTACTACGTCCGATGAACGCAAATTCTTTCAAGTCTGTCTTTGGACATTGACCAATTTTTTCACTACTACATTGAAATTCTGCCTTACGAATTATCATTTAAATTATTTTTTGTTTATGGCACAAAGATACTACATATTTCTTAAAAAAGTTAATCTAGCCCATGAAAAACACTAAATTTATCACTTTTTTATTTCACCAACCTTCTAAACCCTACACTTACATACTGGTATACAGCACCTTACTTAACACCTACTCTTTTACACCATTCTATGATACCACATTCGTCACACTTAGGGCTACGAGCTGTACACACATAACGCCCATGAAGTATAAGCCAATGGTGAGCTATAGGCAACAGCTCTGCTGGGATATGTTTTACTAACTGCTCCTCTGTTTGGAGAGGAGTTTTAGCATTTAGCGTAAGACCTATACGGCGTGACACCCTAAACACATGAGTATCAACAGCCATAGCAGGTTTATTATAGATTACAGAGGCAATTACATTAGCCGTTTTCCTACCCACACCTGCCAAAGTCTCTAGCTCTTTCACCGTGTCAGGAACTATAGAGTTAAAGTTATCGACAAGCTGGTTGGCCATTTTAAAAAGGTTCTTAGCCTTATTGTTTGGAAAAGAGATACTCTTTATGTATTCGAATATCTCGTCAGCTGTTGACTCTCTCATTTTCTCAGGCGTTGGGAATCGCTTGAAAAGCTCAGGAGTATACTGGTTAACACGTTTATCTGTACACTGAGCAGAAAGAATAACAGCAACAAGCAGCTCAAAAGGATTTGAGTAGTGAAGTTCACTTTCAGCTATAGGCATATTCACCTTAAACCATTCTATTATACCGTTATATCTTTCTTTTCTAGTCATGACTTATCTTTTTAGCGCCCTGCAAAAACCAATTCATCAAGTTCTGTGAACTTAGTAGCCTCTATAGAAACTCCTTCGAGTCCATCAAAAAGCACTAAGTCTATAGACTCTCCGTTTTTCTTTTTGTCACTCTTAAGAATATCCTTTAAGTCATTATAAGAAAATCTACATGCTGTAGGCAGCTCCATTCCGTTAAGAATGTTAACTACCCTATTACGCTCTCCCTGAGTCATACGTCCCATTTTTACGCATAAGTCAGCAATAACTACAAGTCCTAAAGACACAGCCTCTCCATGAAGAAACTCACTAGTAGATTTCTCTATAGCATGAGCAAAAGAATGCCCTAAGTTAAGTTTTTTACGAAGTCCATGTTCTTGTTCATCCTTCTCTACTACCATAGCTTTAATTTCTACGGAGCGTTTCACGATATACTTAATAAATTCAGTATCGTTAATAATTTCTGAGAGTTTTTTTGTTTCAAGGTCTTCAAATAGTGATATATCAGCAATAAGAGCAGCTTTAATAAGTTCACTAAGACCTGCTGCAAATTCTCTTTTAGGAAGTGTAGAAAGCAACTCTACATCACAAATCACGAATTTAGGCTGATTAAATACGCCTATCATATTCTTGAAACCTAAGAAGTTAACTCCATTTTTTCCACCAACACTAGCATCTACCTGAGCTAATAAAGTTGAAGCTACAAAACCAAACTCCACACCTCTCATGAAAGTACTAGCTACAAAACCTGTGATATCTGTAACGATACCACCTCCAAAGCCAACTATATAGCTATGACGGTCAGCACCAAGTTTTAACAATTCATTATAAATGTTAGAAACTGCGTTTATGGTTTTGTTATTCTCACCACACTGGATAATAATGTTATCGTACCCAGAAATAAATTTTGAGTAATATTTAAAAACATTCTCATCAGTGATAATAATTACACGTTTTCCTTCCGTATAATTTTTGATATGATTTTCAAATTTATCAAAGATAACAGATGAATATCCACCATCACCTCGCTTTATTTTTAAAACATCTTCCATTTATATAATAATTAATTAAAAGTATTTATTTTAATAAAATGGCTATCAACTAAGCATAATCAATTAGGTAGCAACACATTAACTCCACATAATGATTACAATTAACCAATTTTCATTCTACAAAAATAAGATTATTTTTTATTTAAATACGATAATTCAAACTTTAAAGCTAACTTTGTGGTCTTATTAACAAAAATTCACCTCAGAAATTAAGGGAAGTTTCAAAAAAAAGGAACACCTTTAATGAATTTGTGATTGTTACTTATTAATTAAAGATAATGCTAAAATTAAGAAACATTGCAATTATTGCACACGTTGACCACGGTAAAACTACTGTAGTTGACAAAATGATTTTACAAGGTAAGTTATTCCGTGATGAATCAAAAGCTGGTGAGCTTATCATGGACAACAACGACATCGAAAGAGAACGTGGTATCACTATTCTTGCAAAGAACGTGTCTGTAATCTATAAGGATTACAAAATCAATATTATCGATACTCCTGGTCACTCGGACTTTGGTGGTGAGGTAGAGAGAGTTTTAAACATGTGTGACGGTGTACTACTACTTGTTGATGCATTCGAAGGAACTATGCCTCAAACTCGTTTTGTACTTCAAAAAGCACTTAGCTTAGGTAAGAAACCTATCGTAGTAGTTAACAAGGTTGACAAACAAAACTGCCGTCCTGACGAAGTACACGAAGAAGTATTTGACCTTATGTTTGCACTTGATGCAACAGAAGAACAACTTGACTTCACAACTATCTATGGTAGTGCTAAACAAGGCTGGATGAGTCGTGACTGGCAAAACCCAACAACAGATATCACTGCTCTACTAGATGCTATCATTGAAGATATCCCAGAACCAGAAGTTGTTGAAGGCACTCCTCAGTTACTTATCACATCTTTAGAATATTCTCCTTATGTTGGTCGTACTGCTATTGGTAAACTTACTCGTGGCACTTTAAAAGCAGGTATGCCTGTAACTTTAGCAAAACGTGACGGTGAGACTTTAGTTAAAACTCGTATTAAAGAGTTAATGTTATTCTCTGGTCTTGGTAAAGATAAAGTTGAAGAAGTTCAATGTGGTGAAATCTGTGCTATCACAGGTATCGAAGGTTTTGATATTGGTGACACTATCTGTTACTTTGAAAACCCAGAAGCTCTTACTCCTATTGCTATTGATGAGCCAACTATGAGTATGTTATTTACTATTAATGACTCTCCTTTCTTTGGTCGTGAAGGTAAATTTGTAACTTCTCGT
>JAWXTP010000171.1:0-4998 GCA_044433415.1 Rikenellaceae bacterium | reverse complement strand
TGACCCCTATGACCCTCCAACAATCTTTCACACAATATTTAGTCGCTTGTCGTCCCTATCACCTAGAACCTAAAGCCTACAACCTACCACCTTTCGGTAAACTTCGCCGATTAACAGCACCAGTGACGTACTAAGAGTAATAATAAGCCAATCTTCAGCTTCCAAAGGTACCACACTAAACATTTCCCCACCAAAAGAAACGATAAGTATCTGCCCCACAATTATTATAAGGCTTATAAGCACAAAGCCTGAGCACCCTGCAAAACGCAATGCTGAGCGACCTGTCTCAAAGGCACGAGCGTTAAACATATTCCAAAAGTTTAGCATCACAAAAATCGTAAACAATAAGCTAGACTCATATTCCGTAACATGTCCTCTTTTAGAAGTTAACGAAAGATTCTGAAAATCCAATAGCGACGTTATCTCTGCATGTTGAAAAACATACAGAAGACCTAGCATGATAATAAAAAATACAGTTCCTATGCTAACTATTCTGACTTTCATCTGCTTACTTATAATAAAAGCATCTCTTTTACGAGGTTTATCCTTCATAACAGACTCCGAAGGAGGCAACGAAGCCAACGCCATAGCCGCAAAAGTATCCATTATAAGGTTCACCCATAACATCTGAGTAACCGTAAGTGGTGATTCCGTACCCATAAACGCCCCAGCAAGCACTATAAAGCAAGCAGCAACATTTACTGTCACCTGGAACAGTATAAACCTTTGGATATTCTGATATAGAGAACGACCCCACATCACAGCTCTCCCTATACTGCTAAAGGAATTATTTATAATAGTTATATCACTAGCTTCCTTAGCTACTGAAGTGCCATCACCCATTGAAAGCCCCACATGCGCAGCCTTTAATGCAGGTGCATCATTGGTGCCGTCACCTGTCACAGCTACCACTTCATTATGAGCCTGTAAAGCCTCTACAAGACGTTTCTTATCCATAGGTCGTGCACGAGATATTATCTTAAGTCCCTGTACACGAGCGCTAAGTTGAGAATCTGAAAGCTCTGCAAATTCGGGACCCGTAATTATAGAATCCTCTGTGTCTGCTTCTGTCCAAAGACCTATCTGGCGACCAATTTCTTTAGCGATACCCGAAGTATCCCCTGTCACTATCTTAACATCTATCCCTGCTTTCATACACTCACATACTGATGCTGGAACATCCTCACGTACAGGGTCAGAAATGGCTACTATACCCATAAATGATAGGTTAGTGGCAGTGATAGCCTTTTTATCTATAACCATCTCTCCCTCCTCAAGTATCTGATACGCAAAACCTAGGGTGCGCATAGCTTGATTTTGGTAACTAAGCAATTGAGCTTCTACATCGCTCTTGCTAACACCTCCACAAATGTCACCACTCATAGAAAGTACTATCTCAGGAGCTCCCTTTACATATAAAACCCTCTTACCAAGTGAAGGTGATTTCACAACTACAGCCATATACTTACGCTCTGTAGAGAAAGGTACTTCCTCTTCCCTTTCTACACTCTCACGTATAGTGGAGTAATCAACACCCTTATCTCTAAGCCATAACAGTAAAGCACCCTCTGTAGGGTTACCCAAAGCCTTAGCTTTCTCAGTGTCTGATGTGTCTAGAGAAGCTGTAGAATTAACCGCTAAACCCTCTTTTATAAGTGTGCTAGAATTGTCAGTTGTAAGTTCCTGAGTTGCTATGTTGTAGAAGTTAGTCTCATAAACTTTCATCTGGTTTTGAGTCAAGGTGCCCGTCTTGTCTGTACATATCACAGTAGTTGCCCCCATAGTTTCACAAGCGTGCATCTTTCTAACTAAATTACTAGTCTTCAACATACGTCTCATACTATAAGCGAGGCTTAGGGTTACAGCCATAGGCAGTCCCTCAGGCACAGCGACAACAATAAGAGTTACAGCAATCATAGCGGTTTGCAACAGGTAAGAAACGAAAGACACCCATTCGAAAGGGGTATCAACGAAGTACATTATAACACGTCCCAGCACGATAAGGATTGCGAAACCATAGCTAACCTTAGTGATAAGAGCACCCAATCCATCGAGTTGTTCATTAAGGGGAGTTTTGACGCTATCATCTATCTGCGCTGCTTCAAAGACTTTTCCATTTTCGGTTTTATCACCCACAGCGAAGACTTTATATATGCCGTGACCTTCAAGGACTTTCGTTCCTCTCATGACGTGATTAGTAGGGAAGGTAGCTTCCGTATCAAAATCTTGTTCCTTTATGCTTTTTGAAATTACAGGTTCTCCTGTTAGTGAGGATTCATCAATTTGCAGGGACACCGCTTCAAGGAGTTCTCCATCAGCAGGAATCTCAGCGCCCGTATTTATGATAACAATATCACCGACAACGATATCGCGTTTAGGCACCTCAACAGTGGTATTATTACGTATCACAAGGATGGGTTCATCATCGTTGACTTGGTTAAGGATAGAAAATTCCTTCTCAGCCTTAAGCTCAAAGATAAAAGCTAGGCCTGTAGCTAAGAGTATGGCTATAAATATACCTACAGGTTCAAAGAAAACCTTTGTACCATGGTTAAGACCGAAATATTCGTAACATGCTATAGCTATGGATAGTACACCTGCAACAAGAAGGATAATAATTAGGGGGTCGTTAAATTTCCCCAACAGCTTTTTCCATATAGATTCCTTCTCAGGAGGTGTTAAAATATTTGCCCCATGGGAAGTTCTACTATTAAGTACCTCCTCGTCCGTCAGCCCAATAAAATGTTTTTTATTTTTCATACTCTTATTTTTTCATAATGATAAGCAAAGGTAATAAAAAAAAGTTGTTTTACAGTTTTTAGAAGATATATTAACAGATTTTTTATTTTTAATAGAAAAAAAAACAATAGTATTCAATGATTTGAAAACCTTAACTTTAGAGGAACGGGAACTCTTTTATTTAAAAAAAGCTCAGAAAAAGTTGTCGAAAAATTTGCAGATTAAGAAAAAAGCACTACCTTTGTATCATCAAATCGGGAGCATAGCTCAGTTGGTTCAGAGCATCTGCCTTACAAGCAGAGGGTCATAGGTTCGAATCCTATTGTTCCCACACAGAAACTGTCTATAATAGTTAAACTATTATAGACAGTTTTTTTTGATTTAGGTGGTATATTTTAGGTAAGACAAGTGTGGAAAGATTGGGTCTTTCTCAAAATGTGTGTTTCGGGGTCTTACGCTAGTATATTTGTAAGCCTGAACAATAAAAATATTTTATTTTTAACACTAAAATAGTTCAAAATATTAATGAGGAATCCTATATTAACATTTTAAAAACAAAGTTTTTCTTAGCATCAATAATTAATGACGACAAACAACTAAATAATCGTTAAATATTTTACAATACATTTTAAGAAAGACCCAATATTCATCTTTTTCTTTTTCTTTTTACTTTTATGTAAATTTTATGCTTTACTGTTAGGAAAATATGTATTTTTGCATAAAATTCAATACTTACGAGAACGAAGGAGCTAATAAAAGAGAAAGGTTGTACACAACAAAAGTTGGCGGAGGCGTTGAGATTGTGGAGTTGTTTAATCTGCCTAAAAACACAGAATTTTATTGTCCCAACTGTGGAGCAACATTATAACTTAAAATTAAAGAGGAATAACAAATGGAACAAATCGAACTAATTCAAAGTAAGATATACGAAATTAGAGGTCAAAAGGTGATGTTGGATAGAGACCTTGCACAAATGTATGGTGTTGAGACATCACAACTAAAACGAGCTGTAAGGCGCAATGTAGAACGATTTGAGGGTGATGATTTTATGTTTGAATAACCAAAGAGGAGGCTTCAAGATGCCAATTTGGGATCTTGAACGTTGGAGGTCGAGGTAGCAATATCAAATATCTGCCCTTTGCCTTTACGGAGCTTGGTGTAGCAATGCTTAGTAGTGTGCTGAGATCATCAACTGCAATAGAGATTAACCGCTCTATCATGAGGGCGTTTGTCGCTGTTCGTCATTTGGTATCTACTAAGCCTGTCAATGAGGTTGCGGAGCTAAATAGTCTCAAAGAGTACATCGAGGAGGTGTTTACCGATTACAATGACATCAATGATGATACTCGTATTCAGTTGGAGCTGATAAACGAAACACTTGCAAAATTGCAATCTGGCAAAAATGCTCTCGGCAAGCCTCGTAGAATGATTGGCTATAATCGGGGTGAGGAGTAAAACTAATTAATCTAAAGTTAGGTTTATGAGATAAGATGATGGAATATAAAGTTATAAATAACAAGTAGTTGCAATTATAAGGAAGGCACTGAAAAAGTCAAGAATTAGCTTTTTGACTTTTTCAGTGCCTTCCTTATAATTACAACTACACTTGTCGCCTACACTAGCAACCATAGCCTAATTATCGTCTCTTAGCACTTTTCTTAGCGACTCTCGCTCTATAGGCAGCTTTCATTTTTGCAGCACCATTTATAGTTTGCCCCTTAGGTTTAGTTCTTCTTTTGGTACGTATTACAACATCGCCCTCCTGAGGTTTCCCAGCTTTAAAGGTAACAGAGTACTCTCCTAGAGCTTTATTAGTTTCTTTTTCTTTTTCCATGTTTAAATTATTTTCTGCAAAGTTAATCATAAATTTTTAGGCTACAAAAAACCACTAGTACAAAGAAAAAACCAATATTACCATGCAGGATGTACGGCATTTTAATATTTTTAAACATTTTTAAAGTTTTAAGTGGATGGTGTTTATTATCAGTGTTTTGTGTATTTTTAGCTGAGCGATTTTAAAATAGTAATATTTTTTTAGATATAAAATGTTTGTTTCTTAGATATTTAATTAACTTTGCGAATACGTATGTTTATAAATGTTGATTAAGTGAGCTTCTAAAAATTGAATAAAATCAGTTTCTAGAACTCCTCTATAATTGCTGAATTCAACCTGCAAATGCAACTGAATTGAGGTCAAGAAACTATAGGGACATAAGAAAAGGCGAAACAAATCGGAGCCAGGCTCAAATTTATTCCGCC
>JAWXTP010000170.1:0-5045 GCA_044433415.1 Rikenellaceae bacterium | reverse complement strand
TGTGACAAGCAAGACAAGCACGGTCAAGGATAGGTTGTATCTCTCTTTCGAAAGTGAAAGGACGAATACCACCCTCTGGTTCAACGATATCTATAGGATCTTGTTGAGAAGCCATAACACGCTTAGGAATAGCTATGCTGTTTTGGTCTTCATGACAACCCACACAAGAAACTACCTCACCAGGCATAGCTGTTAACCAACTACGCATAAGTTGCACGGCAGCACCTGTAGAGTCTATAGGCTGTAGAGAAATAGGAGTATTTGCAGGGATGTTAAATAGAGCAGAACCGTCAGGGTTTACATCTACACGACCTAACTCACGTTTAATTTCCCAACCTGATTGAACACCATTGTTCATGTGATCAGAAGGAGAATCCCAGTAAGCATATTCGTAAGACATAACTCTAAACTGTTTTACAGTACCTCTAGGAACACCTACAAGACCTTCACCTTCATAGATATCTTGGATAAATACTGTAGCTTGCTGAGGAGTGTCTGCAACTTCCATAGGAGTTTTCTCAGGAATCACAGCAGGTATCTCACGCTTCATAACGGGCATAGGCCATATTAAACCGTCACCTTCAAACTCAGCAACTAATGTTAAGTTGTCATAAATATCTATCAAATAAATACCCCATAGAGAAGTAGGCGATGGCTTAGCAGTTACTAAGTAATATTTGTCATTCAAAGGCTGAGGAGCTATAAGCTGAGGCCATACTCCATCTACTAAATAATCTTTATAAGTATCGTCTATACCCTCTTTACTTTTTAGAAGTTCCTGTATCATACCTTCCTTGCCCTTACGAGCCTTGCTAGGGTCAAAGATTATCATACGACCACTACGTACAGTGCCATGGTGACCTGAGATAATACCTACGAAACGGTTTTTATTGTCAGGTAGCTGCTTCATATCAAAAGTAGCATTAGGGAAGATAGCGCCACTACCAACATAACCTTTTTGCTCAGTACCGTCTGGATTCATAGTCATAACGATACGAGAATAGTAGTGCATAAGGTCTGTATATTCCCAACGAGTAAAGATAACTTTACCATTGTGAAGTGTAGAAGCCGACCAGTTACAGTCTTGGTCGAAAGTTAAACGACGAAGTTGACTAGTCTCTGGGTCAAATAAACAGTAAGTACTTACATAGTCAGCACCCGACACGCAAGGCACACCATTATAAGAAATGTTAGAAGCTGTGATGATTTTACCACTAGGAAGGTAAGTAGCATCAAAAAACTCTAGGTCTGTATCGTCCTTTATGCTAGTAACTTGCTTAGCATCAGAACCATCTACATTTACTTCAAACAATTGGAACTGGTTTTTCTCATTTGTTGTTGTAAACAATATTTTATCAGCATTCCAATGTAACTCAGGCTCTGAGATAGGACCACCATAAGCAGGCTTATAGATAGAGCGTCTTTGTAACTCTCCACGAAGGTTACTAATCTCTACAATCTCAGAATCGTAACCTGTACGACGAGTTTGCAGTTGACTAGAATAGTTCGCTGGAGGAGTACCTAAGGCTTGAGCTCCAACTATACGAGCTTCATCGTTAAGTCCGAAACGCGCAAAAACTATCTTATCAAAATCTAGTATTTTATTACTAAACAAAATCTCCTTTTTAAGCGTTAGAGCTTTCTCTGCACGCTCAACACCTGCATCGTCAAGGCTATAGATATCATTTAAGTCAGACTCAGTAATTTTGATAAGTTCATCAAGTTTAGCTTGATATTTAGCTTTATCATAACCTTTTACTGTGCTAAAATCTGCAAATGCTTCTTTTATAGCACGAAGATTTAACCACTCTAGCTGTTCTTGAGTAGCTTTTATGCGGTCAGCCTTCTTAGCTAATACTATGTATGCTTCGAATTGTTCTCTATGCGTTGGTAAAGTAGCTATGCGCGCCATCTCATCTTTTATGAAATCGCTCTTATTCAAAGCACTAGCAACAGATTCTAGAGCACCTATCTCAGCCGAAAGACCTCTACTTGTTAACCAATCAGAACCGCTAATTTTAAATAATCTAAAGATAGCATCACTCTCAGGATGTTTCTCCATTAACTCTTTAGCTAGTTCCATTCCCTTTGTAGTAAGCACTTTAAACACTACAGTACCTTCAGTACTAGCATTATCAACACCTATATCTGTTTTAAACCTTACAATATCACGACCTTTAAGGCTTGTGATAAGTAAAGAATTAGCATGCGCTAGGAAGCCATGGCTATAAGTTTTGTCACCGATAGAGAAAGGTTTATTAGTAAAGTTAGTACCCTTACGAAACCAGTTACCTTGAACTTCTTGAGTGGTAAATTTTTCATCTTGTAATTTATACTCCTTACCATTTTTATCTATCAATACAGCATCTGCCCACACAGCGTGGTCATAATTTGGTCCGTCTACTGTAGTCCATACGACAAGTATAAGGTCGTCAATTGTAGACACATCTAAATCAAGAGATATGGGTTGGTCAGTAGACGTTAGAATAGGGGACTCATAAGGCAAAGACCCTGGATTATTGCTAAATACGGCTTCCTTAGCTGAAAGCATCGCATCTATGCAACTTGCCGACTCGCCACTTTTTAAAGTCTGAGACCAAAGAGTAGTGACACTAAAAAAGACAAGAAATGCAGTTAAAACATTTTTCATTTTCATAGATTTTAGTTAATTATTTTTAGATTTTCTATTTATTTTGTTATTAATCAATGCTCAAAGGTAGTAAAAAAAAGTCAATTATCAAGTTTTAAGCAGGTTTTGTTAAGATAATTTAAAAACAACTAATTATGTTAAATTTTTGACACTTCGGGACTTTGACACTTGCATAAAAATAAAAAAAATATGAAATAGAAAAAATATACTACAAAATATGAAAAATCATAAGGCTTATAACTTACTGTTACAGTGAGTTATAAGCCTTGTAGTTATGCTTTAATGTGTCAAAGACGAGAATATAAGTTTAATTTTTATAAATCCCAAATATATTTTATTGCATTCATCTACCCAGCTACCTACCTATAAATAAACACAATAGATTTTAAAAAAAATTAATCTTTTTTTTAATCTTCCAACCACTAATGTGGACTGATTGTTTATTAACACGAGGTCTGCCCTTATAATACGATAGTATTATACAGACGGCACGGAGTGCAGAGTAAGATATAGTTACCTAGAAGATTCTGAAAAATCACAAAATATCGATTTATAGATAGTTGTACTTTTAAACATTGCAACTTGTCAAAGTCAGGAAAAACAGACAGCTAGAAAATGAGTTTTCATTTTCTAGCTGTCTGTTTTTTATAATCAATTAAAACCAGTTTATTGAACTTCACTTAAATCAAATTCTACAATACTTCCTGATTCTCCATCTTTACCATATAACTTTGTTTCATCGGCATTTACACACATTGATCCAAGTAATCCTCTATCTAAATTTAATTTGGCTACTCTTTCTCCCTCATAATTATAAACATAGATAAAATTGAACACCTGTGATGCAATTTTCACAACTGGGGCATCATTAAAGCCTAAATAAATATATTTATCTCCTAGTGTCATGGCTTGAATTTTACCCCGTTTCTCAATTTTATATCTTATAACACCATCTCCTGCAACTGTTACATCTATTGGGCAAATATCAGCATCCCAACTCTTAACAATAGTGTCTTTTTTCATAGTATACATCATAAGATAAGGCATTCTAATCATACCAAATACTATATTGTCACCTTTTATATTGAAATTCCCTTGTAATTCTTGTATAGCCGTCATTCCAGTTATTCCAGGCAGAAAATCTAACTCACCGAAATAATTAGAGAAATTCATATCTTTATCGTAATACGAAAAAATCTCACCACTAGAATGAAGTGCAACGCCAACATAAGAGCCGTTACTTAACTTTGAAATCTTTAAATCTGAAAATATATATCCTTCTGTAGTTTTTTTCTGAGAGACATTTATAGAAGAAACTTCTCGAAGTTCATTATCCTTTGAGTCATAAACAATATTCTTAACTTTTCTTGCATTAATATCATATATAATTACAGTATCTTTTACAATATCAGAAACTATAGGTACTAAAAATTCGTTACCAGCTCTTCCTATACTTCCATAAGTAGTAATTAACTCTAATGAATCTTTTCCTATATCATATAAACGCAACACAGGGGCAGGATTGTATGACGAAACCAATAACCTGTTACCTAAAATATTAATTCTTGGTATCCTTATTAATATTTCATTAGGAAACTCTCTACTAGTAACATTATATTCCTTGTACTCAATTGTCTTAGTTTGATTACTATTGCTTCCTGTACAACTTATAAAAAATAAAAGAAAGTAGAATAACAAAATCTTCATAATTATTTCTTTTTGGTGTGATTAAAAATATGTTGTTTTATATATGGGAACTGGTAAAAACTGGTTATTAACGTTTTTGATTTTAAAGCTTTATTTATGAATTCTCATAAATGCGCCATATGAACACTAAACCTCTTTTTTAAAAACTATGAAACTAAAATCCTCAAAATACATAATCTAGAAAAACCTGGTTTTACTACTTCCCATATATCTGAAATCAACCTCTCGAAGTTTATATGATTACCTTAATTATTTGGCAGTTCAGTATAATAATTAGTTTGGTCAACATATGCTATAACATAAGCATCATCAGGTTTAACCTCAACTCCAATACAAAAAGATTCCATCTCTATTGGACATACTATTTCAAAAGAATAAACTTCATCAACACTCAAAGCTTCAATGTTAGCTAAAGTTAAACGTTCTTGTTCTGTCATTGTAGCATTCTTGTATGCTTGATACCCAACGATTACAGAAGTACTTAATACAACTGTTGTGAAAAAAAATCTAAGTTTTCTCATTTTTTTAAGTATTATGATAACATTTACAATTTAAACAATACTTATAATACGGATTTGTAATTGAATATTTTACATTTGAAATTTTGCAAATTAGTACTCATTGGTTACTATTGTACATACACAAAAAACAAAAAAATAATATAAGGGTTTTAAAGGTTAAAATTAAA
>JAWXTP010000169.1:0-5134 GCA_044433415.1 Rikenellaceae bacterium | reverse complement strand
TGCTTTTAACCCATTTACCTTCTTGAGGAATTGGAGCACTACCGTGACCTTGACCTTGTTTTACAACGCACATGTGTTCTACTTCGTGTGAATAAATCATTTTAGATTGTTTTAAAGTTAGATTAATTTTCTAAATATCTTTTTTAGGGCCATGTCGCAACCCTATATAATTAGTGCATTATTATTTATAGTGCAAATATAACAAAAAAACCAAAATATTCAATAATATTTTGGTTTTTTTATCTGAAAGTGTTAAAATCCAATTTTTAGAAGTTTATATTAGTTTCTAAACATTCTCTTAGTCGTCTATATTTTCACAGTTTTCGTATAATTCTATTAAACCTTCAGGCAAAGTTACCTTTACGACTTTAATATCTTCGTCAATTTCGTCTATAATATCATCATTTACAGGTATCATAACTTCAATTCCGTTAAAGTCTGTAGAGAATAAAGGATTGTCATTATAGTCTATATATTCTGTAATTATGCCAGACTTGCCGCTTCTTGAATCTATAATCTTAAAGCCACCCATATCTTCGTAATATAACTCCCCATCGTCTTCATCTTCAACGTATAAGTAAAGTTCTTTGTCTACAAATTCTAGGGCGCGTAAGTCAGAATCTATATCGTCAATTTTAATTGTAGCTTTTGAGCTTCCTCTTTTTAGAAAATCACCAATAAATACAGGTACTTCTAGAGAATCTATTTCCGCAAATAGAGGCTCTGTAAGGTCTACAAGTTCATTAAAATTGTCGTAAAGTCGTAGCTGTAATTCACCGCTCTCACTATATACTTTTGTAATCTTAGCTACAGGCTCTTTTATTAATTCTTCCATATATGTAAATCCTATTTTTTAGCTGGAGGGTTTACAAAATTATTGTAGTCCTCTTCTGTTGCTTCTGGTCTATAATTGGTACGTTTTACGTGAGCTGAATTTTTTAAAGCTACATCCCATGTAGGGTCATTCTCTAAACGATTATATTTAGGGTTTGAATCATTCGCAGGAAGTTCACTAATTAATTTACCAAACTCTTTTTCAACCTTTTTCATAACTTTTGCGTCCTCTACAAGGTTGTTTTTTTCGTAAGGGTCGTTAGGTATGTCATATACTCTATCAATCACGCGATCAATAGTTATATACACTTTATACTTATCACCCATGATAGCTCTATCTTTGAAAGGATACATGTTTTTAACAAAACCATCATCCCCAATATAAGCTGCATGGCAACCCATAGAAAGAGCATAACCCTTGTCTGTGTTTTTGTCTTTACCTTTCAGGACACCAGCAAAAGAACGTCCGTCAATCTTGTATTTGCCGTTATCTGTAGAGTTTGTAAGATCTAAGAATGTTGGATACATATCTGTGAAGTCAATAAGAGCTTCTGAGGTACGCTGTTTAGTTTGCCCTGGAACATGCACTATGAATGGACAGTTAATACCATTTTCGCTAAGTAAGGTTTTACCGCCACGGATGTAGTGACCATTACGCATACCTACAACTCTTGAGCCTGTGCCATTATCTGTAGTAAACATAATATAAGTATCATCAGCTACACCATTCTTTTCAAGGCAGTCCATTAATTTACCTATGATAAAGTCCGTGTATTCAACCATGGCTTTATGTTTCTCATAATCTGTTTCAGCATCCATATCTAAAGGAGTATGCACAAAAGGAGTGTGAGTTAAAGTCATAGCGTAGTACACAAAGAAAGGATTATCTTTGTTGTCAGCAATAAAGTCTGTGATGAAGTCAGAGTAGATATCAGGACCAAACTGACCCTTATATACTTTACTACCCTCTTTAGTGTGGATATAAGGATCCCAGTAACGAGAATCGCTTAATTCAACGTTTCCTACTTCTGTACCTGTCCACATGCAATATTCGTCAAAACCTGCAAGGTTCATAGCGTCTGGTTGAAGGCGGAAGTCGTTAATTTGCCATTTTCCAGCAGCACAAGTTTTGTAACCATTATTTTGTAGGTGTATTGCGTAGCTAGGGTTTTGTTGAGTGTCGAAATGTGCTCCATTAGCCCATCTAGGTACGTCAAAGTGGTTTACCCAGCCATTGTTATAAGGAAACTGTCCTGTTAATAACGCTAAACGGCTAGGAGTACTTTGAGGCATGGAGTAAGCACGATTAAAAATCACACTTTTGTCAGCAAGCTCTTGTAAGTGAGTTAGGTTTATATTTTCAGCACCATATTGTTGTATCCACTCTTTACCTAAGTCATCAACTAAAATAAAAATAATGTTAGGTTTAGATTCTTGCCCATTACTAGCAAAAGCAGGGCTACAAACAGTAAGTAAACTTCCTAGTATAAGTAAGCGATTCTTGTTGTCCATGGTTTTGTATTGTTGTTATTGTTGTTGTTATATTTTTATACAAAGATAGTGATTTTACTTTAAATTTCTAAGGAAATTTCTGTAATTTAGATTTTTAAGACTTTTTATACTGATTCCCTAGAATACGCTTCCTCCAATAAATTCACGTAAAATAGAAGTATGAGGTACGTTGTCTTCACACATAGGGGTAAAGAACTTAAGTAACTTAAGTAGTCTACGTGCTTCGGCATAAGCATGTTCTGTTTCTGGAACTTCTAATAATAGAGGTTCAACATAACGTTTTAACACATTTATTTCATAGAAAAGAGCTGTATTTATCATAAAATCAGCTTCTTCCTGGAAAGGGAAAATATTTTCTTCTTCTCCTCTTCTTACACTTCCCCACCTTTTTATTGTGTCAAGTGCAGAACTTCCTCTATAAGCATTATCACGAACTATCCGACGTAAAAGTCTATTGTCTGTAGTGTTAATAAAAGTTAAATTATCCATGGATAGTGAGGTTAGTGCAGAAACATATATCTTATATTTGTGCTTACTGTCTATACCAGGTGTTAACAGTGGATTCAAGGCATGTATACCCTCAACAATAATAACTGAATTTTGTTCTAACTTTAAAAAAGTGCCATCATAATATCGTTGACCTTTTACAAAATCAAATTTGGGCATCTCTACAGTTTCACCTGCTATCAGTCTGTTTAGATTATCGTTAAAAGTTTTTATGTCTACCGTGTTTATGGTTTCATAGTTTCTATTTCCCTTTTCATCCATAGGAGTATCTTCCCTATTTATGAAGTAATCATCCATAGCGATAACGACAGGTTTTAAACCAAAAATTTGAAGCTGTACGTTTAGTTTTTTACTAGAGGTAGTCTTACCGCTAGATGAAGGTCCTGCTATAAGTATTAGCTTCAATCCATCGTTTATCTTTGAGTAAATCTCACGAGCAACCTTATAAAAGATGTTAATTTGGAAAGTTTCAGCAATCTGAATTAGTTGATTAGACTCTCCTAAAAGTATACGTTTATTTAACTCGCCTAGGGTTGAAACTTTTATAATCTCATTCCATTTTTTATGATCTTCAAAAACCCTAAACAATTGGTCATATTTAATAACTTCGTGTATGTCGTTAGGTTTTATACGTTGTGGCATACATAGGTAAAACCCATTTTTCAAAGGTTTTATGTCAAATGTATTAACATAAGAAGTTGATGGAGCTAGCGTTCCATAAAAATATCCGTACTTGTCATCTAGCTTGTTTATAGTGTAATAGAAGCACTTATGGGTTTCAATAATAGAAAGTTTATCATGAAGATTATTTTTAGAGTATATCTCTATTACGTCTTTTTGTTCATAACGGTCACGTAATATTCTAATATCCTTATTAATAATTTCTCGCATGGCACTTTTAATATCAGAAATAGATAGTTTGTTATGTTCTATATTAGTTATTTCAAAATAGTATCCTACACCTATAGAATAATTAATTTTAAGAGTAGATTGAGGATATAAATCACTAATAACCTTATAAAGAATAAAGAAAAGAGTACGCGCATATACCCTATACCCTTCAAAATGAGTCTGGTCAATAAACCTAACGCTTCGTCTTTCGTACATAGCGAAATTCAAATCTCTAAATTTATTATTAACGCAACTAGCTATAAACCTGTGGTTAGAAGTTAGGTTTAGTTGCTCTAGTATCTCTAGAAGTGTGCTACCTCTTTCAGCATCAATGTATGAAGAGGTATTTTCACAATATATTTTTATAAGGTTTTGAGTGTTGCTTTGCATGAAATTACTGAGTTTAAAGTGTTTTAAAAGTCAAAAAGTACGAATTTTTTTTGAGAAAATCAAATAATTAACAAAAAAAAGTAATTAAAAGTTTGGTATTTAATAATTTATCACTACTTTTGTGCACCATTTTAAGCATGGTATTATACATAATGTCTAACTTTTTATTTCAACAAAATTAATTAAAATGTCTGAAAACAAACACATTAACGCATCAGTTGCAGTTGATACATTTGACTGGAATGCTTTTGAAAACGACCCAGGTCTTTACGGAACTGAGAAAAAAGAAGATATCACAGCTAAGTATGATGATACTCTTTCTAACATCCAAGCAGGTGAAGTACTAGAGGGCGTAGTAATTTCTATTAACAAACGTGAAGTAGTTGTTAATATTGGTTACAAATCAGAAGGCGTTATCGCAGTAAGTGAATTCCGTTACAACCCAGAATTAACAGTGGGTGAAAAAGTTGAAGTTTACGTAGAAACTGCAGAAGATAGAAGAGGTCAACTTAACCTATCTCACAAAAAAGCTCGTCAATTACGTTCTTGGGATCGTGTTAATGAGTCTCTTGACAACAACGAAATCATCAAAGGTTTTGTTAAATGTCGTACTAAAGGTGGTATGATCGTTGACGTATTCGGTATCGAAGCGTTCTTACCAGGTTCTCAAATTGACGTTAAACCTATTCGTGATTACGATGTTTACGTTGGCAAAACAATGGAATTCAAAGTTGTTAAAATTAACACTGAGTTTCGTAACGTTGTTGTTTCTCACAAAGCTCTTATCGAAGCTGAACTTGAACAACAGAAAAAAGATATCATCTCTAAACTTGAAAAAGGTCAAGTTCTTGAGGGAACAGTTAAAAACATCACTTCTTACGGTGTATTCATCGACCTTGGTGGCGTAGATGGTCTTATCCACATCACTGACCTATCTTGGGGACGTGTTAACCACCCAGAAGAGATTGTTCAATTAGATCAAAAACTTAACGTTGTTATC
>JAWXTP010000168.1:0-5146 GCA_044433415.1 Rikenellaceae bacterium | reverse complement strand
GCTGCCCCTCGACTTGCATGTGTTAGGCCTGCCGCTAGCGTTCATCCTGAGCCAGGATCAAACTCTCCATAGTAAAAATTTTATTATAAAGTTTTAGTCCTGACTACTTAATGTTATTAAAACCGAAATTGACTTTCTTGATTTTAAAAATGCTATCATTTTCTATATTTAAACAATATATCAAAGAACAAATAATCTTTTAATTTTCCGAAAAATTAACTTTCGGAAGACAGCTACAAAGATACGGCAAATATTTTAATCTACCAAATATTTTTCAATATTTTTTTTCAAGTAGCAATTCTTTTCGTTAAAAGAACGTTTGCTTTAATCCCTTAAAGCGTTGCAAAGATAGGTATAATTTCTTTCTCTCCAAATTATTTTACACTTTTTTTTCATAAAAAATACACTTTTTGTATTAAATAACTATAAATCAGATATTTAGAAAAATATCTTTTTTTATCATTTTTTATAGATATACCGTAAAAACACAAAAAACTAGTGTGTATAAAAATGCAAAAACTTAGCTTTTCGCATAAAAAAAACTCCCATAATACTTAAATTACGGGAGTTTCTTTATTATTTCAATCAATTATTGAATAATCTCAAGCATATTTCAGCGATTATTTATTCAAAAGCTCTTCTAATTTGTTGTGAAGTTCTTCTTCTCTTAGGTTTTTACCTACTATAACACCTTCTGGTGAGATTAAAAAGTTTGAAGGAATAGAGTTTACACCATACATTCCTGCTGGAACACAATCCCAAAATTTAAGATCACTAACATTAGTCCAAGTTAACTTATCATCTGCGATAGCCTTTTCCCAATCACTTTTACCGCTTGGTTTATCTAAAGAAACACCATATACAGTAAAACCTTTATCTTTATACTTATTATATGCACTTACAACATTAGGGTTTTCTTTACGGCAAGGAGGACACCAAGAAGCCCAGAAATCTACTAATACATAATTACCAGCTTCAACAATAGAAGAAAGCGATACAACTTCACCATTAGGAGTAGGTAGTTCAATTTCCATATAAGGTTGGCCAACCTCTGAACGCTTCATAGACTCGATACGTTTGTTTAGTATCTTAATATAAGAAGACTCTTTGACTTCATCAGTAAACATATTAGAGTATTCTTCTAGTTTTGCCACAGGAAGTCTATAAGATAGGTTTCTGAATAACATGTAAGCAGCAGCAGGAGAATCTAAGTTAGCTTCGATTAACTTAAGAGCCTCATCAACATTATCAGCTTTGCTATACATATTATTATATAAGTCATTAGCAGGAGAGCCTGTAACAGCTATTTTCTTAGGAGCATTTGCATCACCACTAATAAGAACTTCGCTATTATCTAAGAAGAACATATTAATTACACGTCCATTGCTTTCAATAGTAGCCATTTGTGCCATAGGTAATGAACCTTCAAAAGTAAAAGCACCATCTACAGATGCAACAGAATCAATTTTTACAGGTTGCTTACCTTCTAAAACGTTTAAGTAAACCATACCATCAGCAAGATTTTGAATATCTCCCTTAACAGTAAATCCTGAGGTTGAACAGCCCACTAGCAACGCTACAGCCGTCATCATTGTTAAAAATTTAGCAGTCATAATATTTAAATTTATATGTTATTAATTGTTTTACTTTATTCTTTCGGGGTTCTGCTTTACAAAATCACCCCAACTCTTATTCTTAACCCTAGCAAAAGACGACAGAGTCTGATAATAATGACACAAAGCCACAGCTAAACCATCAGTAGAGTCAAGGTTCTTAGGTAACTCATCCAATTTTAATGTAACCTTGAGCATATTAGCCACTTGTTCTTTGCCCGCGCGACCATTACCAACTACAGCAATCTTAACTTTAGTTGGTGAATATTCAAAGATTTCAGAGGTGTAAGCAGCAGCAGCAGCTATAGCCACCCCCTGTGCACGACCTAACTTAAGCATACTTTGCACATTTTCACCAAAGAAAGGAGCTTCAAAAGCTACAGAGATAGGCTTATACTCGTTTACTAACCCCATAACACGTTCATGTATATGTTTCAATCGCAAAGCATGAGACTGAAATTTTGACAAGTCTATGTAACCCATAGCCACAAATTCAACCTTCTTACCTTGAACAGAAATTATACCATAACCCATTTTGTTAGTACCAGGGTCTATACCTATTATTATATCTTTATCAGCCAATTTGAAATTTTATTTCACTATTTTTTTCTTCTTAAGCATAACAGAAATTATCATTGCAGGGAAAAACCATTTTAGTGCTGTACCTATAATAGTGTATACAACTACTATTAAAGGGGAGCTTCCCAACTTAGTATAAACTTCTGAAAAACTTTCTTCCATTTCTAGACCTGCTAATTCACTAGAAAATAATTCTTTATACGTGCTTAGGTAATATTCTGGAGACACTACAAACATCACAGCATAAGAAGAAAGTCCAATAAGTATAGATGCAAATAAAGTTATAGTCATCTGAAAACCTAATACATGACCAAAGTTAACAACATGCTCTTCTCTTTTTTGTGCATACTGACGTGTAAAGTAATAAAGTCCCCAACAAACTATGGCAAACTCTACAAAACTCGCCATCTGAGTTACAACCTTATAATTTCTAAAAAAATCTGCACCCAAAATTAACAAAGAATCTGCCACGCCTATTATAAGACCTGCCATAGCAGCAGAATTTAGCCTAAACTTTGCTAATTCAAATTTTTCGGCATTATTATTCATATTTATTTATATTCTTAATATTTATTAAAAGGAGTTCTAATAATTTGTTTTATTCAAGGGAACTTCTAAAAATTGGATTTTAACGCTTTTAGATTTATAAGTTTCATCTTTGAATTTTTACAAATACGCCGTGGGAACCACCACGCCTGTATTTATAAAACTCCAAATCTAAAACTTCTAAATCTAAAATCGAATAAAACCAATTATTAGAACTCCCCTCAATTTTAGAAGTTCCCTTAATCTAATTCTAAAACATACTCTCCTTCACGGATTATCTCAATATCACCGTTAGACATATCAACTACCGTAGAAGGAACTAGCTCTGCCATTCCTCCATCGACCATTATATCCACTTTATCCTTATATTCTTCCCAGATAAGCTCAGGATTAACACTGTCTTCAAGGTCTAAATGTTTAAAATCTATAGAGGTCGATACTAAAGGAATGCCTAAAGTAGCAACAATTTGGTTTGTGATTCTATTATTAGGAATACGTATCCCTACAGTAGATTTCTTTTCAAGGAATTTATTAGGAACCTCTCTAGTGGCATTCAAAATAAAAGTTATAGCCCCTGGAGTGTTTCGTTTAATTATCTTGTATTGTGCATTATCCACACGAGCATACTCACTCAGCTGACTGATATCTGAAAAAATCAATGAAAGGTTATCATTTTTTTTATTTTTCATCTCTTTCAACTTAGCAATAGTCTTAATACTATTTAGCGAACATCCCAAAGCGTATAAAGTATCCGTTGGGTAAATGATTATCGCCCCAGCATCCAATGCATCTGCAATTATTCGCAAATCACGCTCGGAAGTGTTAGTTTCGTACAATTTAATTAAACGTCCCATGATAAACACATATATAATGTATAGGATTTCCCTGAATCTACTTCAGCATATAACCAAAATAAGGAAGCTAAATTACGATAGCCTCCTTATTGTCATATTATAAGCAGGGTAAACTACTAGAAAATCCTGTTATTTTGTATAGTTATACTCATTGCCTTGAGTTAAGATAGTCAATTTTGGAGAATCAGATTTCTCTACACGACCAATTATCTTAGCATCAACACCGTAAGATTTAGATATTGCAATAATTTCATCTGCAACAGAAGCATCTACATAAAGCTCCATACGGTGTCCCATATTAAATACCTTGTACATTTCACTCCAAGGAGTACCACTTTGCTCTTGTATCACCTTAAACAAAGGAGGAACATCAAACATATTATCTTTAACAACGTGAATATCACCTGCAAAGTGAAGAATTTTAGTTTGCGCACCACCAGTACAGTGTATCATCCCTTGAATACCAGCGCGGCATTCTTTAAGGATTTTAGTAATGATAGGAGCATAAGTTCTAGTAGGAGAAAGTACTAACTTACCTGCTGTAACACCAACCTCATCAATAAGATCTGTCAATCCATAAGAACCTGAGTAAGATAAATCGCTAGGCATTTTATCGTCATAAGTCTCAGCATATAGATTAGCAATAGTTTTATTGAAAACGTCGTGACGTGCAGAAGTTAAACCATTACTAGCCATACCTCCGTTATATTCAGTTTCGTAAGTAGCTTGACCAAAAGAACTAAGACCAACTATTACGGCACCTTCTTTAATATTTTCGTTATTGATAACATCCGAACGTTTCATGCGAGCCGTTACTGTACTGTCTACAATAATAGTGCGAACAAGGTCACCAACATCAGCAGTCTCACCACCTGTAGAGTAAATACCAACACCCATATCACGCATAGTTTGAAGGAATTCTTCTGTACCATTAATAATAGCAGAAATAACTTCTCCTGGTATTAAACGTTTATTACGACCAATAGTCGAAGATAAGATAATATTATCTGTTGCTCCAATACATAGTAAGTCGTCTGTATTCATAACTACTGCATCTTGAGCAATACCTTTCCATACAGACAAATCGCCTGTTTCTTTCCAGTAAGCATAAGCTAAAGATGATTTAGTACCAGCACCGTCAGCGTGCATAACTAAACAGTAATCTTCATCACCAGTAAAAATATCTGGAACTACTTTACAAAAAGCCTTAGGAAATAAGCCTTTATCTACATTTTTAATTGCGTTGTGTACATCTTCTTTACCAGCCGAAGCACCTCTTTGCGCGTAACGTGAATTATCTGCCATTTAAGTATATAAGTAAAAATAAACAATCAGTATATAGAAGAGTTCTAAGAAATAGTCTCTAAATTAGTTTTCATCTTAGAAACTCTAGTAGCAAAGTAATAATAAATATTCAATATATTACTTTAACATTTTACAAAGATACGGATATTTTCTGTATAACAGATAACATTATAACATTTTATTAAATTTTATACGATTTAGGCACTATATTTTAGACTCCATTTATATAATTTCTTTTATTAAATACTG
>JAWXTP010000167.1:0-5186 GCA_044433415.1 Rikenellaceae bacterium | reverse complement strand
CATTTGGGATAAGAGCTGTTATTTCCTCGGAAGTCAAAAAATCTTCTGTACTAGGGATAAGAGCTGTAATTTCCTCAGTCGAGAGAGTTTCAGACTTTTTGTAAGTTTGTTCAAAAACAGTATCAAGTGCTGCATTTGTAGCATCTTCTACGATGTCCGCTATCTCTAACTCTGTAAAATAATCAACACCTTTTATCGGAGTATAACCGTCAACACCATCGACACCGTCTTTTCCGTCTTCTCCATCGGCACCATCTTTTCCGTCTACACCATCTTTTCCGTCTACACCATCTTCTCCATCTACACCATCTTTTCCGTCTATACCATCTTCTCCATCGGCACCAGCTGTTCCTAATACGACACCGAGAGTAACATAACCACTAATTTCATTTGTAACAGATGTGACATTAGCACCTACAGTACATATACGAATTTTTGTTCTTTCAATATTAACGATATCTTCGCTATTATCTGGGAAGTCTTCATTGTAATAGCTTTCTAGTTCACGATAGCACAATCTTCCGTGTTTGATATTATAATCAGAAAAAACGAATTTCAATTTACCATCTTCAAAGACGTTATTAACTCTGGTTGTCCCATCATAGGACACAATATATGTATCACAATCGTACGATGAAATACCTTGTACTATCTGAGCATATTTTTCTTCGGAGAAGAATTCGAAATAAAATTGTGTTGTTTCTAAATCCGTACTATCTCCATTCCTACTTAAAATATTTTCTATTTCTACATAGAAATCAGTAGGGTAAATCACCTTACTTTCTCTATTTATTATTAAAGTCATATCATTCTAATTATTTTAGGGAACTTCTAAAAATTGGATTTTAACGCTTTTAGATTTATAAGTTTCATCTTTGAATTTTTACAAATACGTCGTGGGAACCACCACGCCTGTATTTAAGGGAACTTCTAAAAACTGGGTTTTAACGCTTTCGAATTTTAAAGTTTCATCTTTGATTTTTTACAAATACGCCGTGAGAACCACCACGCCTGTATTTATAAAACTCCAAATCTAAAACTTTAAACTCCGAAATCGAATAAAACCAGTTTCTAGAACTCCCCTATAAAACTCCAAATCTAAAACTTCTAAATCTAAAATCGAATAAAACCAATTATTAGAACTCCCCTTTACGTTTATTTCTCTATCATTTAAATTTGCACAGTTGGCAGGAAACCAAGTTCCTACCTAAACAGACGTACCTGTTGCATCTACCCACGCAGTCCCCGACCACCATATAGGTTTACCGCTTAGGAATCGTTGCATACCCACGTCACTAGAACTAGGTGTAATATTAGTTTGGCTATAATAAGACGACACCCCTCTTTTCTTGTCTGCAAAAATCGCCACATCTTGAGAGTTAATAGCTGCTGTAGTAGCTCCAATATATTCTGCAACCACATTGCTCACTGTAGGAAGAAAATACATAGGACTATTTTCATTACCGCTAACATTATTCATCACTATAGCTTTTGAGTAAGAGCCCCAAACTTTATATTGATAGTCACCAGCATTTAACGCAAATACATTATCCATAATAATTAAACAACCATAATACCCTGACAATGTAAATCCATAATAAATTATATCAGCATCTTTTGTTAAGATATTATTTTTAATTATAACAGTTGTTAGGTTAGTATCACCCCCTAGCTGAATAAAATCATTTTGCCCATAATAAGGAGCCCCATTTATAATATTATCAACTATAGTCAAGCAATCTCCTGTCTTAGGACTCATCTCAAAGTTTGAATTATTAAATATATTATTTTTAATAATCATATTTGTGATAGAGTTTATCTTTATAGCCAAATTTGTAACCACATTATTTAGAAACTGCGTATTACCAGGCAAGAACATAGTTAAGCTAGTGCTGCTATTCTTTTCTATCACATTACCAGTTATCAATAACTTAGAATTATAATCTACCTTATCAGAAACTGCTTCATATAAATAAAATATATATATAGATTCTGTGGAACTTATATGATTATTTTTAATAAGAATATCACCTTCAAGTTCACTACTATAGGCACCAGCAGTAATATTTGCATTTGCTATCTTATTATTAGAAATCTCAATATGATAATTTTTAGTACCTAAAGAAATCTGAGATACAAAGCCATTACCACCTATAATCTCCGAATTTATTAATTTTGAGTAGCCACCACCTAGGTTAACACCTGTTGCATAACAGCTATCAATAACATAATATTCGCAAGGTGGGTGAAAGTCTAGTGCAGTATAATGTGATTCTGGATATATGTTTGCCTTTATGTTATAATAAATTATCTCTCTATTTATTATATCTTTAGCATCCCCACCAGTACCTGTACCTGCTGATACAGCATGATTACCTGCTTCAATAACACTATCTTTAACAGTAACTCTTTGCACTCCATATAACTGCAAACCGTAATTACTTACACTAGTAACTTTTGGAGAGGTCGATATAAATAAATTACTAAGTGTACAACCATAGGATTGAACAAAGAAGATACCTACTGTAAACCCTGTAATTTTAATATTTGAGATTGTAGAATTTACCAAACCATTTAGCCTTAATGCCACATCTCCTTCACCTCCACAAAATACAAGATCTTTAATATTCAAAGGCGTTAAACTTCTAGATACAACATAACTTGTCGACGCGCTATAATCTCCAAAAACAGGAGACAATAAATAGACTGTATCATCATCAACTCTATACACTTCGCATATTTCTCCTTGAGAATAACCTAAGCCCCAACTTCCTGATTCACCATCTCTCAAAATGATAATATCACCTGCTGATAACATATCAGCATTCTCACATTTAAAACTTACAGCTCCTTTACTTAAGTCTGCTGTCAAAGAACCAACTTCTGTATATACGTCATTCCTAAATTCCATTATATAGGCTCCATCTGCATAATTTTGCAAGGTCGCTGCATTACCATAAACAGACCTTATTGAAGTCGGAAGTATTATTTTCTCAGTAAGTATATATACTTTATTTTCAAAATACAGATTCTTATACCCCTCAACAGGAATTGACGATATAAAGCTACTACTATCTTCAAACCATTCTGAATATAAGTCTTCATTTCTTATACTCCCTGATAAAATGATATCCTTTAACGTAATCTCGCCCATCAAAAGATTATTCTGTAGCACTAACTTACCATTACTAAGGCTACCACCATTAAAATTGAATGTACTATTTTCAGGAACTGTAATTTCTTGTTCATTAAGGTCAAAATCATACCTTACCTCATAAATTGTATTACTCTCAGAAACCATAGCCTGAGTAAGGATATTACTTCCATTGACTACATTCTCTCTAAGTATCTTATAGCCTTTACCTTTATAAGTATTAGCAGTATATACCCTGTCAGCAAGTTGCAGGATATCTAAAGAGTCAGTACTTACTAAAGTTAAGTCATCACTTTGAGGGGAAAACTGCACTCCATCTTCTCCTTTTAAGGAAGTTAACCATGCTTCTTCCGTGCCGCTATAGCCTTTATTAACAGCGACTTCATAGGCACTTAAGCCTACTACTCTACCGATATTTGTTGTTACCATTATTGTGTTATTTATTAGGGGTTAGTTATATTTCTATTATTAATTCACCGTCATTATTAATAGTAAATTTCATATTGTTGTCAGCAAGTGAGTTAGCACATAAGTTTTCTCCAATAATTTCAAGTGACATAACTTTTGCTGTACCAGTATCACCTTTGTCACCACGAAGTGAAGCTAGCTGCTCATCTGTGATATTTACTAATGACACAAGTCCATCATCACCTTTCTCACCTTTATAGCCTGCTTGCACAGCTCTTACTTTATTTTCTATTGCCATTATTGCTTATTTAATTCCATTGTACAAGTAGCTCTCCTGTCTCGCCAAGGCTAAATTCAAGGTTGGTATCTTCAGGGGAGCTGACATATAAATTTCCATCTATTATCTCAAAGCCCATAAGTTCTGTAGTGCCATTTTCTCCCTTGTCACCCTTTAGAGTGAGCTTTTGAGCTTCTGTCAACTCATCAAAATCAACAGTACCATCAGCACCACTCTCACCTTTATACCCTGCTAAAGAAATGGTAGTAGTCAATTCTGAAGTTGAATAAGAAGACTCTCCAATAGGTGCTACGACAACATTTAACTTACCGCTAGTCCACACATTATCCATATCATTAGTGAAATCTTCATTAAAAAATGACTGCTTCATACGGTAAAACATAGGACCCTCAAAGTAGGGGTAATGCTGAAAAATAAGCTCTAGCACTCCATCCTTATAAATATTATTAACTCGCTTTACCCCATTGAAGCTACAGACATAGAGTTCATCGACAAGTAATTGTCTAGTGTCAGCTAACGTATAATAACTATTAGCATCCATAAACTCAATATAAAACTGAACTTCCGCAAGGTCAAGCTCCTTTCCATCAATATCTGTGAAGGCATCGACCTTTATTTTAAAGCTACTGGGATAAATAACTTTAACATTTCCTGCTGTTTGTATCATAATATAAATTTTATAATGGGAGTTCTAATAATTGGTTTTATTCGATTTTTAGAAGTCCCATAAGTACATAAATCAAAATTATTCCACTCAACACCTTACCCAACGTACACCATAACTTCTGCCACCAACTCAGCACATTAACCTCTCGCACCTGAGTTACAACAGTCTCCTTCACCTGTGTTGTATACGTATCTTTCAATGCTAAATAAATAGCCTGTGAGTCAACCTTTGCTGTAGATTGAAGAATATTATCAGATATGGAAATTGAAGGAGCTACCAAACGACTCCCATTTTCAAGTTCTAAAATACGTAAGATATGAGCATTTCCTATGCTATCACATTCTATGAGTGCTTTAAGAGTGGAGCTGTCACGTTGCAACTCCACAATAGTGTCGCGTACATGCTCATGCACAAAAACACTGTCAGTAGTTCGATTTTCAATAACTATAGGCTGCACTGACTTACATCCCAAAATAAGGAGAGTAAAAAATAAAAGACACATGGGTTAGGTTTTAGGTGATAGGTGTTAGGTGTTAGGTGTTAGGTAATAGGTGATAGGTAATAGGTGATAGGGGTTTAGAAGTCCCCTTTAGCCATAAATTGAGCTATTATTCGTGTAGCCTGAGCTGCATCCTTAGCATCAACAATTTCTGATATTA
>JAWXTP010000166.1:0-5453 GCA_044433415.1 Rikenellaceae bacterium | reverse complement strand
TTGGATTTGGCATCTACGCCTGAATAGATTTTTTGTTGTTTATTGTCTAAATCTCCACCTATTCCAAATATCTTATCGTAGCTAATCTCTTTTTTTCTTCTATCATCGTGAGCTTTTTGAGCCATTTGCTCTAGTTTTGCTTCTCTTTTTATTCTGGCATTAAACTCTTTGGATTGATTTTCTTTATTAGATTTTTCTCTTTTTTGCCTAGAATGTGCGATTTTCTCTTCTTGCTCTTCTAGTTTTATCTTCTCTTTTTTTAGTCTTATATCTTCTCTAGCCCTTGAATGTTTGGATTTGGCATACTGCTCATCAAGCCTTATCCTGTCTTTATCTAGCCTTGCTTTTTCTTTTTGAATTTTAACCTGCTCTTTTTCTATATTGACATTATATTTCGAGCCAAGCACGCTTTCGAGTTCTTTGCTCTTCTTTACAGTGTGTACAATCCTTTCGCCAATCTTATTTATTTTTTCGATTAGTTTGTCTGCACCTTGCTCGCTAAATGCAACGATAAGCTGGTCTAGTATCATTTTCTATATCCTGTTTAAAATTCTTTTACGCTCTTGCTCTTCTTGTGCTTTTTTACAGTAGATATGCTCATTATATTTAGGTATAGCTATGCTTTCCCATATAACAAAAACGTCCTCTAATGAATAATATTCCCTTATGTCTCTTAGGCTTGCTTTTCCACTTGCGATGACTGTGGCAATAATTGGGTCAACATTTCTATAAATTTCTGTGCCGTCAGCTCTAGGAGAGTCGCAGTCAAATCTTGGAAAACTCCATCTGTAAAAAAATTTGTAGTTAAGTCTATTACCTCTCTCTCTAGGATTTTAAATCCCATTGGAGGTACGTGTTGACGCACTAGTTCTCTATATTCAAGCTTTAGCCAATCCCCAGTAGGAAGCTTTACTTCTACGTGCGACATCAACATATCAAAAAGTTTTTCATTTTTTTCATAATCTTCTTCGTCTTTCGACAAGGCAGTCAATGGGTATCTGAAAAGTATATGCCTTGTTTCATATACGTCTAGTTTGTCTATCCTAAATTCTTTGCCTGCTATCTCTATTAGCTTGAACTCTTGGGCTGTAATAGGGTCAACTTCGTTTATCTTGTATTCCTTATCCCCTAACTTTATTTCTTTGGTCTCTCTTGCCATTATGTCGCCTTTCTTTTTCTATTTAATTTTTTATTATAACGCTTGAGTTACGCCTTCAAAGGTATAAACCTTAGTACTCTTACTGCCGTCATTATTCAATGAATTTAAGTAAGGTGCAGTATTCATAGCAAAGTTCGTCATCAAGTATTTATTTCCATTTGGCTCTTCGATGTATATTTGAGTAGAGTTTGGATTATAATTGCCACTTTGTGTTCTATTATACATAGCAGAAAGTCTCAATGCCTTATCGTCATCGCTGTCTGGTATTACTGCTATTGCTATACTAAGCAAGCTAGGAGTTCGCCAGTTTACGTGGTCGTTGTTTATGCCAACTGCTGATGTTCCTATTTGAACTGCGTCCGAACCAGATACGAAAGGTGCGTCAACCGAACCCTGTTTTATGACATAGCCCACTGGGTGGACTACGTCTATTATGATTACTTTACTGCCTGTTGATGTAATATCTACAAAACCCATTTTAAAAATCTCCTATTTTATTGTGCTGTTGTTACTGCTATATGACTACCTACTACCTTACGTATCTGGTCTGCACCTGCGTAAATTAAAGTGTAATTAAATACCTTTTCGCCTAGAGTAGTTGGGTCGGTACTAGTTTCAATATAAGAACTGAACCAATATCCATTGTTGTAGACTTCCAACCAAGCATTTTCATCATCTGTTAAATTTGCTATAAATGCCTTCTCACTATCCGATAAATCTTTTTGCACCAATATAACTCCATTGGATATACCTCTAGCCCACACATTAGCCAATGCACTTTGTATCATACCTATACCATCGTTATTTGCAGGGACAGCGTTCTTACCTCTGAACAAGTTGAATATGTCAACCTCAACGGCGTTCTTTAGCCATATAGAGTTAAACCCAATCGTAGCGTCTGCAAACTGACCTTGGCACTTCCCTCTTTGCAAAAAGCTATCAAGAACGCCTGCTTGCTGAACTGCACCGTAGTAATTTATATTATATGTATCCAATTTGTCTGCTACGCTGTTATCATATACTACTGGCTTGTCTATACTAAACGATTGATACATAAAGTTTGTACTAGAGCTAGGTTTACTATAGTCTATGCAAGCACCGATAGCCATAGGTTGGTAAAACTGACTTCCGTTTATATTGTCGTACTGTATCCAAGTCAAGTCATCGTTTTCCAATGCAGGCTGATAGCTATCGTATAAAGTATTCAAATCTTTAGCCCATACGCAATACATATATTGACTATTTGCAAATGTATTCCATTGTGCTACTGATGTTATTTCATCTATAGTTAAATCCTCTAAAAATGCGAATGTGTAGCAGTTATTAGATATATCCATAACTCTTTCTACTTCTTGAGATATGCTGTTAGAGCCACTATTACCATCTCCTATAATTACCTCTGTAGCAGTAGTCCAACCTAAGTAAGATAACAAATTGTCGCTACTTAGTGGAAGTTCGAAATATCCAAACCCAGAAGGCATTTGCAATATAAATCTAGTTCCGTTTAACGCTGTAGTCAAGTTATCTACGTATGTTACCGTAGCGTCATCGAATGGGGTTAGCGTTCCCACCTGTATAGACCTCACTGCCGATTGCAATATAGTTGCTACGTCTGCAAGGGTGGTAGAACTAGAAAAATCCATTTCAGCAGTAGTTCCTGTCTGTAATCCCAATATTGGGTCTACGTAATTCAACGTAATGGTACTATCTGTTAGTGTAGTGAAAGAGTCCACCGAAAAGCTGTTTATGCCACTTATGATTTCTGCACCAGTTGCAGTTGTAGTGTATCTCGCAAAAGATAACCTCTTTGGATAAGTTTGTTTCTTAGATATGAAGCTAAAATACTTGTATGCCATTTGGGTTTCATACGCATCTTCACCAAAATAACTATAAACATTTTTATAGCTAGTAAATTCTAATACTTCTCCCATCGGTGCCAGTCTATTGGTTGTAAAAAACCTACCTATTGTTTCTTTATATGTTACTGCACTTGCTCCACCTGCTGATGAAGTTATGTCAACATATCTGCTCATTGATAATGCCATTGTCTATTCTCCTATTTGTCTGTTTATTGCTATAATTTTTTTATGTTTGTGCTAAATTGTTCTTTTTCTTCTTCGTATGTTACGAAACTATCGTAAGTTCGAGTTATAGTCTCTTTCCTTGCGAATGTTATAGATAATCTCGGTGTTCTTGCGTATGTGTTTTCTTCTGTTGTAAATGTTGGGTTGGATATTCTGTTTGAGTTATAAGTGCCATAGTTTATAGCTTGCAATGCTTCTATTCCCATATCGCTCAATATATATGTCCTAATCATTTCTGCTACGTCTAATGGAGATTTATAATCATTTTCGTTAAATTCGCTATCAACTAATCCATCTTGATTTTTGTAAAATGTAAAATCTACATCTATAAGCCTATAGTAAACTATAGTAGAATATCCAGTAGACGTTTCGTTATCCCATTTATATTTTGTAGATTGCAATCCGTATTTTGTGCTATCCGAAATATTCATCAATAAGCTAGGAGATTGAAGCCCTTGTATTGTAGCTTGACCCCATTGAAGCACTCCATCAACCCAATCGTTTAATCCTTGAGTAGATAAAAAAGAAGATATAAACCCACCTATATCACTATAAATTTGTTGTTCACTCCTTATGCTGTTGTATCCATCTGCCATTTATTAATTTTTATCCTTAACCACTATAACGTTATTCCACCCATCGTAAGTTTCCCAAATTTTACTTTCCCAGATTGACCACTTTCCTCCATCGAACTCAAACTTATCAGATGAGTTTTGCTCGTCTAGTGCCAATGCGTTTGTCGGTACAAATATTTTTCTATACTGTTTTTGGGTATCCAATCCTAGTTGCTGAACCAAATAAGTACTAACTGGCTGTACTGACGCTTGCGATATTAAAATAGGATAGTCGTATTCTACTTTTTTTACACCACCAACCGTCTTTGTCCCTCCTGTGAATTTTAGGTAATACACTGACTTGGGTTTTATGGATTTTAATGCTTTTAATAATAAATTACTCATTGCTGTAAAAATGACTTATCGACAACCAAAACTCTCAACGAGTCTCTCATCTCTCCTGTATCAATTAAAGGTTTTGTACTATCATTGCCATTGCTTCTTCTTATGTTTATAGTCATAGGACTAAGCTCTGGCTCAAATAAGCTATCAATGGACTCTTTTATGCCGCCTGCAAGAGCATTTCCTGCTTCAAACAGCCCTTGCCTAGGGATTTTTGTATCAAGCTTTTTAAAGCCGTCCTTTACGCTTTTAACGTATTCCACTTTCGCTCTTTGTAATCCATTTTCTATTCCTTGTTTTATAAACGGTCTAGGAGGTATTATTGCATTTCCTGCAACTCCTCCCTTATCGTTTAGATTTCCTTTAAATGCGTTAAACTCGTCCTTCCAATAAACTATACTCTTTTTTTTGTCTAGTGAGCGAAAAAATGACTTAACTTTATTGAATTGCTTTGAGTTTCTACTAGACTTAGATGTCATTACTTAGTCCAATAAACCCTTTCACTACTTCCTCCAAATAATAATGGAGTTGGGCATTTAGCCATAAGTAATGCGTAATATTCCATACCGTAAGCCGTTGAGCTTATCCAATATTGAAATAGGCTATTAGTAGTAGGTTGATACATACTAACAGATATTTCTCCTATTTTAGATGAACTTGTTATACCGTAGTTAGACGTTATTCCTTCGTCTTGTGTTCTCTTCCATATCGTCAATAAGTGGGCAGTCATAAGCTCTATAGCTGTCTTTCTGCAATCCCCTTTGAGTATTGACCCATTTTTCTGAGAGCAATAGCAGTAGGCACGAGTAATACACCTTTGAACTTCTTCATCAGTAAACGTATTTTCGTCAAATTCTGGGAAATCTTCCCTAAAATCATCGGTAGTTACATCTATTGTATTACTCGTTGCCATTATGCCGTTACTATATACCCTATAAGAAAATTATTTTATTTTAGTAGACTTTTTGGTAGGCTTCTTGGCAGAAGTAACCTCTACTGGCTTTTCATCTTCTTCTACTTCTACGATTATGTTGCCATTTTTATCGCAATTAACTACATTTTTTACGCCAATGTCGCTTGGAGTTCTTTGATTTGAGTTGTCTTTCTGATTTAAGTCAGCCACAATTTCTTTTTCTTGAATTTCTGGCTTTTTTTCATCTGTTTTCACTGCAATAATACTGCCATTAGCAACAAACGCATTAAATGTAGGGTGCTTTCGTAGCTGTTCATATTGATTGTCTGTGATTACTGTAG
>JAWXTP010000165.1:0-5705 GCA_044433415.1 Rikenellaceae bacterium | reverse complement strand
ACATAAGTCGTAATACGCTTACCTCTAGCCTTATGACTCTTAACTCCAATAAATTCCTCTACGTCGATATAGTCATTAGCTCTATTTTCGTTAGCGCCTCCAAAAATTACTCGTAATTGAGGGAAAGTATCAGAATTTATTTCTACCAAATAAGAATCTTTAGACTCCTCAATAAAAGGCTGAGGTTTTTCTGTTATCTCCGCTGCAAAACGTTTAAGATAGAAGTATTTCTGTGAAGCATCATAGTAAGTAACCGAATATACTGTATCAGGGTTGTACTTTTCTATAAACAGTACATCTTCAGGGAAGTAAAGCGACGTTTCATAACCAGCAGTATAGTATAAACCGCTCTTAGTAGCTATTATAGTCTTATCGTTTCCTGTAAATTCACCTAACAACTCACCACGACCCTCACTATTAAGTTTCATAACGTCTTTATCAAGCCAAATCTGGTGTCCTGCAAGTGTAGAAACACCCTTTTCTTTTAAGACTATCTTATGTATAGCATAACGTGTGAAGATGTTACCTTGTGAAGACCTGCCCTTAATATTTAAATCAGCAAAGTCTAAATCTACGATAAGTTTCTTCTGTCTAGCACGTGGCTTGAAATATATTTTCAGAACCTCAGCTTCACCATTAGGGTTAACACTCATATAAAGAACCTCTGATTTGTCTGCTCCCTTAGTGATATCATACTCTCTATCACGTGTAATAGCCTTAATAGCACAACGTTTCATCATTATGCCACCATTGACACCATCTCTATATAGTAAGTTATAGATAGTTCTTTCGTCATTACGTTTAAAGATACCTATATAGATAATATCTTTCATAAAGTAAGCCTTATCACTAATTTTTGTGATTACATACTTACCTGTACGTGAGAATATTATAACATCATCTATATCCGAGCAGTCACACACAAATTCGTCTTTTTTCATAGAAGCACCTATACCATAGAATCCTTCTTTTCTATCTACATATAGCTTAGCATTGCTAACAGCTACACGCGACGAATCTATAGAGTCAAACTCACGAATTTCTGTTTTACGGTCTCTACCTTTGGCATGTTTAGCCCTAATATTCTCGTAATACTTAATAGTATATTGAGTAAGATTAGCAAGATTAGCTTCTGCGGTACGCAATTTCTCTTCTATAGCTCTTATTTTCTCGTCAGCCTCAAAAGAATTGAATTTAGTAATACGCTTAATCTTAATCTCTGTCAGTCGAACTATATCTTCCTCAGTAATTTCTCTTAGGAACATCTTTTTGAAAGGTGTAAGCTCTTTGTCTATGGTACTAATAACACCTTCCCAAGTAGTACATTCCTCGATTTTATAGTAAATACGTTCTTCTATGAATATCTTTTCTAGGTTAGAAAGATGCCATGATTCTTTATGCTCACCTATCTCTATCTCTAGCTCTCTACCTATAAGATTACGTGTAGAGTCTGTATTATATTTAAGGATTTTACTAACCCCCATAAAGTGAGGTTTCTCATCCAAAATAACACAAGAGTTAGGAGATATAGACACTTCACAATCTGTAAATGCGTAAAGAGCGTCTATAGTTTTATCAGCGCTTACGTCATTTGCTAATTGAATATGTATTTCTACTTTCTCAGCTGTGTTATCGTCAACTTTCTTAATTTTTATTTTGTTCTTATCATTAGCCTTAATTATAGACTCTATGATAGAAGTTGTTGTTTTACCAAAAGGTATTTCAGTGATAGTAAGGCTTTTATTATCAGTCTTAGCAATTTTGGCTCTTACCTTTACTGCTCCACCACGAAGTCCATCATTATAACGAGAAACATCTAGTAGACCTCCTGTAGGGAAGTCTGGATAGAGTTCAAAATGCTCACCTTTAAGGTATTTTATAGAAGCATCTATAAGTTCTACAAAGTTATGAGGTAATATCTTAGAAGCAAGACCTACTGCTATACCTTCAACCCCCTGAGCAAGCAAAAGAGGGAATTTCACAGGTAGTGTTATAGGCTCATTATTTCTACCGTCATAGCTAAGCATCCACTCTGTTGTTTTAGGATTAAAGACAACATCATTAGCAAATTTGGAAAGTCTAGCTTCTATATAACGTGATGCAGCAGCACTATCACCCGTTAGCACGTTACCCCAGTTACCTTGACAATCTACAAGAAGGTCTTTCTGACCTAGCTGCACAAGGGCATCACCTATAGAACGGTCACCATGAGGGTGAAACTGCATAGTATTACCAATAATATTAGCAACCTTGTTGTAGCGCCCATCATCCATACGTTTCATAGAGTGAAGAATACGACGATGCACAGGTTTAAAACCATCGTTGATATGGGGCACAGCTCTTTCAAGTATAACATAAGAGGCGTAGTCCAAGAACCACTCCTTATACATACCTGTAAGTTTCTTTTTAGAATTCTCGCCTGTACCGTCAGTTAGTTTTGTATATTTATGCAAATTTACGCCACCAACTACACTATCGTCAGTTTCAGCCTTAACATCCTCAGTTTCTTCTATATCTATATTTTCAAACTCTTCGCTCATTGCTATATATATATTATGTGGGGTATTTATTAAAATAAACTGCTAGACTGCAAAGTCCTCAGCTCTATCAGTTTCTGTATGTAGGTTATTAATAATGAAATCTTGACGTTCCATAGAGTTTTTACCCATATAGAAAGCAAGAATATCATTAATAGGATCTTCTTTTGAGAGTCTCACCTTCTCTAGGCGTATGTTATCACCTATGAAACCTTTAAATTCGTCAGGAGAAATTTCACCAAGACCTTTAAATCGTGTTATCTCAACAGCAGTCTTCAACTTATCTATTGCATCTTGTTTTTCAACATCGTTATAGCAATAAATTGTTTCCTTTTTATTTCTAACCCTAAACAAAGGAGTTTGCAAAATGAAAAGGTGACCCAAACGTATCAAGTCAGGGAAGAACTGTAAGAAGAAAGAAATAAGCAGCAGACGGATGTGCATACCATCAACGTCAGCATCGGTTGCTATAATAACCTTATTATAACGTAAATTATCTAAATCGTCCTCTATGTTAAGGGCAGCCTGCAATAGGTTGAACTCCTCATTTTGGTAGATAATTTTCTTTGTAAGTCCGTAAGTATTAAGAGGTTTACCACGTAAAGAGAATACAGCTTGAGTGTTAACATCACGGCTTTTGGTGATAGAACCACTTGCTGAGTCCCCTTCGGTAATAAATATCATAGAATCCTCACGTCTTTCATGTTTTGTATTAAGGTGTAATCTACAGTCACGCAATTTCTTGTTATGCAGACTTACCTTTTTGGCGAACTCCTTAGCTTTTTTCTGTATACCAGATATCGCTTTACGCTCTTTTTCGTTTTCTTGGATTTTCTTATTTATAGCATCTGCTATAGTTTGATTTTTATGTAAATAATTATCAAGAGTACCTTTAAGAAAATCTATCACATGGTTTCTAATAGAGTTACCATTAGGCTCCATATCTTTAGAACCCAGCTTTGTTTTAGTCTGTGACTCAAAAGTAGGTTCTTTAACTTTTATACTTATTGCAGCAACAATAGAGGTACGTATATCGTTAGCTTCATATTCTTTTTTGTAAAATTCGCGCAGTGTTTTAACAACAGCTTCACGGAATGCAGTTTGGTGAGTACCACCCTGAGTGGTATGCTGACCATTTACGAAAGAGTAGTAACTTTCGTTATAACCTGAGGAGTGAGTAAATACCACTTCTATATCCTCACCTTTTAGGTGTATAGGTGAATATAGAGGTTCTTCGGATAGGTTATCATTAAGGAGGTCAAGTAGTCCATTTTTAGAGACATATTTCTCTCCATTAAATTCTATAGTAAGGGCAGAGTTAAGATAAGTATAATTCTTAACCATCTGCTCTATATACTCATTATTATACTCATAAACTCCAAAAACAGTTTCATCGGCTATAAATGTAACCTCAGTACCATTTTTCTCATTAACACCTGTTTCGGTATTATCGCTAGTGATAAAACCACCCGAAAATTCGACTGTACGTTTTTCACCATCTCTAACACTAGAGATTTTAAAGTAAGAAGAAAGGGCATTTACAGCTTTTGTACCTACACCATTAAGACCCACACTTTTAGTAAATGCATCAGAGCCATATTTAGCACCTGTATTCATTTTAGATACAGCATCGGATAGTTTACCTAGAGGAATACCACGACCAAAGTCCCTAATAACGACCGTTTTATCACCGACAGTCATATTCACACGTTTACCAAACCCCATCATGTGTTCATCGATAGAGTTGTCAAACACTTCTTTAATAAGAATATATATACCATCATCAGACTGAGTACCATCACCAAGTTTACCTATGTACATCCCAGGTCTACGGCGGATATGCTCATTCCATTCCAGCGTTTCAAAATCGTCTTCAGTATAACTTACTGCTGTATTATTCAATTGCATTGCCTTTTAAATGATTAAGAGTTGTTAGTTGTTGGTTATTAATATTTGTAATGAATAAAGTTAATCCTTCACAAAAAGCCTCCTTTGTTTACCGAAACAAGAACCTAGTATCCTATACCACCGTCAGCGATATAGGCAGATTCTATGCGCTCTTTAAGGGTGTCAGAAATATCTTTGATATCTCTTTTTCTAACCTCCTCAGCAGGCATAGGGTCAAGTACAGTAAGCGACAAGCGCGCTGGAATTTTAAACCCGAATTTTTTAGAATTTGTAAGCTCCCAAGTTCCATTAACTACTATTGGCAAGATATCCTTCCCTGTAGTCTTAGCAACTATAAAAGCTCCTTCTTTAAATTCGTTCATCTTACCTGTTTTAGTGCGTGTTCCCTCAGGATAAATAACCAAAGATACTTTGTTAGCCACATATTTACGAGCTTGCTTAAGCATTTTCTTCGTACTACTTAGGCCACCTCTTTCTATGCCTATATCAGCTCTCATCCATGTAACCCAACCTATGAAGGGTACTTTATATATTTCTCTTTTAGCTACCCATCTAAAGTTTAGAGGAATGTAAGCCATTAAAGGAATATCATACATAGACTGATGATTACATACTATGATATAAGTTTTCTCCTTATCTATTTTCTCTATTCCTTTAACTTCTATTTTCCAAAATGGGCATAGCTTTATAATCACGAAAGACAACACACGTGAGGTCTCCTGAATTAGCTTCATTGATTTATCGAAGTACTTACCATAAATCCATACCAAGATAAAAATAGGAAAGAACAAGATAAAAAATAAAACTAAGGCTATAACATATAATATTGATATCATAAAATTAAATTAATGATGAATTTGAATTTACCTACCAGCTACAAACATCTATAACTGATAGGTATCTAGTTAAATCTATTGTATGCTTTAAGAGTGTTTTTCATCAATGAAATGATAGTCATTGGACCAACACCTCCTGGCACAGGAGTTATAAAGCTACATTTAGGAGCTACTTCATCGAATTTAACATCACCTAATAATTTAAAGCCGCTTTTTGTAGTTTCACTTTTCACACGAGTGATACCAACGTCTATTACTGTAGCGCCTTCTTTAATCATATCAGCAGTTACAAATTCTGCTATACCTAAAGCAGCGATTACGATATCACCAGTTTTAACAACTTCTGCTAAGTTCTTAGTACGTGAGTGGCACATAGTTACTGTACAATCTCCTGGGTAACCTTTCATACTCAACAGGTTAGCCA
>JAWXTP010000164.1:0-5728 GCA_044433415.1 Rikenellaceae bacterium | reverse complement strand
TCATAGTTTTTAAACTATAAAGATACTGAAAATCAGGGACTTATACAAATTTTTAAGACACTTATTTAATTGAATTTCATATATTTATGAGGTTTTTTTGAATTTTTGTCATGTAGTAAACAACAAAATATACAATATTGCACATATTATACATATTCAGTAAATTATATCATAAATAATCACAAGTTAGCATACTTTTAACCGCGACAACCATACAAGTTAACATTGAAACTAATAAAAATAAATTATTTATATCCCACCTCGTGCAATTCAAAATTTTCATATTGATATTATTTATATAGATTTGTTTTTTGGAAAATAAAGTTGTTTCTTTGTAATACTGAATACATCAGAAAAACTAACTTTTTACACTCTATGATTACTAAACTTCATATTGAAAATTATGTTTTAATAGACTTTCTTGATATTGATTTTGAAAATGGTCTAAACATTATAACAGGAGAAACAGGAGCAGGAAAATCCATACTTCTAGGAGCTTTATCTTTACTGAAAGGCTCTCGAGCAGACTCTAGTTCTGTCAATGGCGCAAAAAATTGTATCATTGAGGCTACATTCAACTGTATTGGATATAATATGGAGTCTCTATTTGAGGAACTAGAACTTGATTATGAAGATTATACTATAATAAGGAGAGTTATATCTTCTAGTGGGAAAAGCCGTGCTTATATCAACGATTTACCCGTTCAATTATCACAGCTAAAAGCTATTTCTGATTGTCTTATAGATATACACTCACAACACCAAACCCTTTTAGTAGGGTCTAATGCCTTCCAGATGGAAGTCCTTGACTGTGTAGCAGAAAACAATAAATACATAAACAACTATAAAGGTTTATACTCAGAATTTCAAGTTATTAAATCCGAATTAGCAACTCTTAAGAATGCCGCTATAGAGGCAAAAAAAGAGGAAGATTTTCTCCGTTATCAGTATGACTTACTAGAGGAAGCAAACTTAAAAGAAGGCGAAAAATCTGAATTAGAAGAACAACAAAGCATACTTGCCAACGCTGAGCTTATCAAAAAATCGCTATATGATGCTGGTAATTATTTATCAGAAAATGAAGAATCTGTTTTAGTAAACTTAAAACATGCGCTGAATAGTCTTTCAGAAATTAGCGAACTATCAAGTTATACATCGGAGATATACGAAAGATTAGAAAGCTCAATAGAAGAGGTAAAAGATATAAATAGAGAAATAAGTAACATGGCGGATGATGCTGTTTCTGACCCTAGGGAACTAGAGTCCATCGAATACCGTCTAAACACAATTTACTCTTTAGAGCAACGATTTCATGTTGACTCAGACGCTGAATTAATACAAATAAAACAAGAGCTAGAGGTCAAACTAGAAGATATAGACAACTCAGAAGATTTAATCACAGATTGTCAAAAACGATTAGACCTTAAATTTACAGAATTAAAATCTCTTGCTGAAAAGTTAGAAAAAAGACGAAAAAGTGTAATTCCTAAAATAGAGAAAGAGGTAATAAGTCAGCTGAAAGATTTAGGCATGTCAGGTTCTCGTTTACAAATAGAGATTGACACTCTAGACGAACTTAATAGCAGTGGTCAGAACATAGTTCGTTTTATGTTTAGTGCCAATGAGGGCGGTGTTTTAGAAAAGATAGACAAGGTAGCTTCTGGCGGTGAGATGTCAAGATTAATGTTAACTCTTAAAGCTATAATGGCAGCACATAAGAGCTTACCTACTATTATTTTTGATGAAATTGACACAGGTGTTTCTGGTCATGTAGCCGACAAGATGGGAGAAATTATGGAAAAGCTAGGGGCTGCAAAACAGGTTATCAACATTACTCACCTTCCTCAGGTAGCCTCTAAGGGCGAACATCATTTCTTTGTATCTAAAAGTATAGACAATGGTAAAACTGTCACTAAGATAACAAAATTAGACACTGAAAAACGCATAGAACACATTGCTTCTATGCTAAGTGGTAAGGGTGTTACTAGCGCTGCCTTAGAACAAGCGAAACAACTTTTAAATATTTAAAAACTGAAAACTTGTATTTCTTATTATTGATATACTACTGGGTCAACTGGGTCAGGCAGGGTCAAGCAGGGTCGCGACAAGCGACTAGATGACTAAAGTTACAATATTTTATGATTATTTCTATAAATTTTTAATCGCTTGTCGCGACCCTATTCGACCCTGTCTGACCCAGCTTGACCCAGGCAACTTTATCAGGACTCAGCAGTACTACCCTATATTTCCACGTCTTACACTAACCTCACACCACTAAAAAACATAAAACATTATCAATAATTATAACAAAATTTTATATATTTGAAATTCACCGTCTTCATCCTCACCACTACCAAACAAACAGTTATATTTTTCTGAATACGTAATTCCTATTAATTTTACATTTAAAATCATTTTCTGTTTAGGTTCACCATTATGATCAAAACAATAGATTATATTTGTACCTTTAGACTTAGACTTAGAACCACGTTTCCCTGTATCGTAAAGAAAGAAATATGTATCTTTTGAAGCTGCTCCAGATCTCGCTCCTTTAGAGGTTTCTTTATCTACAAGAACAGCAATTGTAGTTTCATTACTTACAGATCTGAATTTTGGCACCTCAAAAATATACTCCTTCTTCTTAATGATTTTAGAGTTTTCTAGTTCGAAAAATTTTATTATACATCCGCTCGTTGTTGCAAATGAAAATTTATTCCCGTAAGAAACCAAGGGACCATGTGTTGCCATAGCTAAATCATCACCACTATAATCATCATTATTTTTATACGGATAATCATCAAAATATTGTAAAACTCTAAAGTCTTTATTTAAAAGAGCAAATTGCGCTTTAGAGTCTAGCCAAGATCCATTCGCAACATAGTATTCATCTTTTAACTTAGTCATTTCAATAAATGAAAGCGCAGGATCTATGTTTGTTACGTTCCACTGCCCTCTATCACAGTTTTTATATAAACTATCAACTACAATAATTGTCCTATTTACCTTCAATCTCAATCCTTTATCATGTACCCCTACTGATGATGGCCAAAGTATTTCTTTGTGTCCTCTTCCCAAAGTGAACAAGTCGTAAACATACTTATTCTTCTCTAAATCAAATATGTATAGAATTTTTGGCAACTCAACAGCAGTAATTATAAGATGTTTATCTAAAGCCAATATCCCTGGACCATATATATAAGTATAATCTGGAAGAATTGACAATTTTGATACTTTAACATTAACTTCTTTCTTAAATAGTTCATCTAAAGTTTTTGCTTCGCTTGTAAATTGGCTTCCAGTCAAAGCAATGGTCAAAAATATAATTGAAAATAATTTCATTTGCAAGTAATTTAAGGGATTAATAATTGATTTTATAAGTTATAACAGAATTTTATATATTTGGTATTCTCCGTCTTCATCCTCACCAGTCCCAAACAAACAGTTGTATTTTTCTGAATAGGTAAGTCCTCTTAATTCTACATTTAAAATTATTTTCTGTTTAGGTTCACCGTCATGATCAAAACAATAGATAGTATTTCCACCTATTACTTTATCTCCGTATCTCCCTGGACGGTAAAGAAAGAAATATGTATCTTTTGAAGCCGCTCCTGCTATCACTCCATTAGGGGTGTTTTTATCTACAAGAACAGCAGTTCTTGTTTCATCACTTATAGATCTAAACTTTGGCACATCAAAAATATACTCCTTCTTTTTAATAATTTTAGAGTTTTCTAGTTCGAAAAATTTTATTATACATCCGCTCGATGTTGCAAATGAAAATTTATTCCCGTAAGAAACCAAGCGACCTTGTGTTGCCATAGCTAAATCACCACCTCTATAATCATCAATATTTTTATAAGGATAGTCATCAAAATATTGCAAAACTCTGAAATCTTTATTTAAAAGAGCAAATTGCGCTTTAGAATCTAGCCAAGATCCATTCGCAACATAGTATTCATCTTTTAACTTAGTCATTTCAATAAATGAAAGCGCAGGATCTATGTTTGTTACGTTCCACTGCCCTCTATCACAGTTTTTATATAAACTATCAACTACAATAATTGTTCTATTTACCGTCAATATTAACCCTTTATCATGTACCCCTACTGATGATGGCCAAAGTATCTCTTTGTGTCCTCTTCCAAAAGTGAACAAGCCGTAAAGGTACTTATTTTTTTCTAAATCAAATACATATAGAGTTTTTGGCAATCCAACAGTTGTAATTATAAGGTGCTTATCTAAAGTCAATATCCTTGAACCATATATAGGTGGTTCATCAGGCAGAATTGACAATTTGGACACTTTAACTTTAATTTTCTTCGTAAATAGCTCGTCTAAAGTTTTTGCTTCGCTTGTAAATTGGCTTCCAGTCAAAGCAATAGTCAAAAATAGAATTAATAATGATTTCATTTGCAAGTAATTTAAGTAGTTAAAATTTAGGAGGGGAATAATTGATTTTATAAGTTATAACAGAATTTTATATATTTGGTATTCTCCATCTTCATCCTCACCAACTCCAATTAAACAATTATATTTTTCTGAATAGTTAATTCCTTCTATTTTCACGTCTAGAATTATTTTCTGCTTAGGTTCACCATTGTGATCAAAACAATAGATTATATTTCCGCCCCTAATTCTAGGTTGATATACCCCAATGCCGTAAAGAAAGAAATATGTATTTTTTGAAGCTGTCCCCGGGAATGCTCCTAATGGGGTGTTTTTATCTACTCCAACAGCAGTCGTGTTTGTAGTACTTATAGATTTGAATTTTGGCACCTCAAAAATATACTCCTTCTTCTTAATGATTTTAGAATTTTCTAATTCAAAAAATTTTATAATATGTCCATACGATGATGCAAATGAAAACTTATTCTCATAAGAAACTAGATGACCTTGCGTCGCCATAGCTAAATCACAACCTCTATAATCATCATTGTTTTTATAAGGATAGTCATCAAAATATTGTAAAACTCTAAAGTCTTTATCCAAAAGAACAAATGGCGATTTAGAGTCTTGCCAAAATCCAGCCGCTACATAGGATTCATCTTTTAGCTTAGTCGTTGATAGAAATGTAAGTGTTGGGTCTAAGTTTTTTACGTTCCACTGCCCTCTATCACAGTTCTTATATAAACTATCAACTATAATAATTGTTCTATTTACCGTCAACATTAATCCTTTATCATGTGCTCCTACTGATGACGGCCAAAGTATCTCTTTGTGTCCTCTTCCATAAGTAAATAAGTTGTAAACGTACTTATTCTCTTCTAAATCAAATACGTATAGTGTTTTTGGCAATCCGACAGCCGTAATTATAAGATGCTTATCTAAAGTCAATATCACTGAACCAGTCATAGGCATACCATCTGGAAGAATTGACAATTTTGATACTTTAACTTTAATTTCCTTCGTAAATAATCCGTCTAAAGTTTTTGCTTCACTTGTAAATTGGCTTCCGACAAGGAATAGTGTGAATAGAGTGCTAATAAATATCTTCATATATTTAAATTTATAATTATTTACAATATCAAATCTATCTGTATGATTAATTTTACAAATGTATAAAATATCCCTTAAACAAACAAATAGAAAATCAATTTATTTAAATTTAATTTGTAATTTAAGTAATTATAGGCTCTGAAATTCAGGTATTGGGTGTTAGGTGCGACAAGCGTGGAAAGATTGTTGGAAAGATTGTTGGAAAGATTGTTGGAAAGATTGTTGGAAAGAT
>JAWXTP010000163.1:0-5811 GCA_044433415.1 Rikenellaceae bacterium | reverse complement strand
ACTGCAGTGAAACATATATTTAAGATGGAATAACGTAATAAATTGTTGTTATCATTGCAAAATTTATTGGCGGTGATTTTTGTAAATTCACCGCCAATAAAATCTTCCGACCAAGAATGCCTTATGACCTCTTTGACCCCTATGACCCTCCAACAATCTTTCCAGAAATCTTTCCACGCTTGTCGCTGGCCGTCCCAAAATCCTTTAATTTTGTACAATCTCCTTTACTCTAACTGTTTCTTAAAAAAGTTTTATGTATAGTAAAAAAAGATTTGGAATTTATTTATTTTATTATTACATTTGTGAATTGTTTTTCATAAAAAGCTAATTTATTTGTAGCCTATGTTAAACTAATGTTTAGTATTTTGTTGTAGATTTATCATTATAGGGATTTGTAAAATAGATAAATGAGATAAAATACTTTTACAAAATCAATATTTTAGACAAATTAATTTAATAACATGAAGTAATATGCCTATGGGGAAGGAAAGGGAAGATTTATTAACTGGTGTACTATAAATTAAATAGTATATGATAATTGAAGAAAACAAAATTAACCAACAAAAATTAAATGTATGAATAATAATTACTTAACAAATAAAGGAGATACAATATCAAAATTCTCGTTATGTGTTTTGATAGTTTTTATGTCAGCGCTTACAGTGACAGGAGCTTATGCAAATGATATAAAATCAGATGTTTCTATAGAAAATGAAGAAGATCAAACTTATGTAATTACAGGTAAGGTATTAGATGAAGGTAATCAGCTAATTATAGGGGCAACAATAATCAAAAAAGGAACCACTACAGGTGCTGTAACAGACTCAAAAGGAGCATTTTCATTTAATGCAGCCATGGGAGATATTTTTGAAGTGTCGTACTTAGGGTATGATGTTCAGTCTTTTACTGTTGATAGTAAAACGGTATATATTATAGTATTAAAACAGAATGCAATTTCTACAGATGAAGTTGTAGTTGTAGGTTATGGTACTCAAAAGAAAGTTAATTTGACTGGTTCTGTTGAGGTAGTGACCTCTGATGATTTAGAGAACCGTCCTGTGACAAGTACAAGTTCATTACTGCAAGGTCAAGTTTCGGGTATAGCATTTAGTGCACCAAGTGGTGGTTACTCTCCAGGTGCTTCTCAAACTATACAGATAAGGGGTCAGGCATCATACGATGAAACTACTACACCTCTTGTAGTTATTGATGGTGTGCCTTCTGATATGGCAACGTTTAATGCTATGAATGCAAATGATATAGAGTCGGTTTCTGTGTTGAAAGATGCTGCGGCTACAGCTATTTATGGTGCACGTGCTCCTTATGGTGTAATTATCATAAATTCAAAAATGGGTAAAAGAAATGAAAAAGCTACTATATCTTATTCTGGTAACTTTGGTATTTCTACACCAGTAAGAACTCCTAATACTGTAGATTCTTACACATTTGCTTTAGTGAAAAACCAAGCGTTAACAAATAGTGGTTCAGCTACAATTTTTACGCAAGACCAAATTAATACTATTAAAGACAATATCCAAAATCCAGGTAAATACTCGGACGATATATTAAATCCTGCCGTAAATGGCATATGGGAAACTCAGTCTTTGTATAATAATGACTTTATGGATTTATGGTTTAGGTCATCATTTAGACATCAACATGACTTCTCAATTAGAGGTGGTAGTGAGAAAAGTTCTTACTTTGTGTCTATGGGATATATTTATCAACCAGGTACTTTAAATTTTGTTGAGGAAATTGATAATTACAAACGTTTTAACTTTAATGGAGGTATAGAGGCTGACATTACAGATTGGTTAAAAATTTCTTATAGATCTCGTTACTCATATGAAAAAACATTGGAGCCAACAACAGAATATAATGCAGGTCGTTCAAGACTTTATACTTATGCTTATGGTGCTTGGCCAACAAAACCAGTAACTAACCCTGACGGTAGTTATACTGCATATAGCCGTATTGATGTTGCTGTAAATGGTGGTAACAGAACAGATCTTAAACATAGCCTTGATAACATCTTATCTTTAGACTTTGATTTTGCTCCTGGATTCACAGCTCATGTTGATGGTAACTGGAGAGTTAAATTCCAAGATTATCAACAATTATGTGTTCCTGTTTATGGTACTTATGAGGATGGTAGTACTTATCTTAGAGATGGTACTTATTCTTATTTAAGCAAATCATATTACCTTACTCAGTATTGGACAACTCAAGGATATATGGCTTACGAAAAACAAGTGAAAGATCACAGTTTCCGTATACAAGTAGGTGCTCAAGCTGAGGAAAGTAACTATAGAACAATGACAGGTACAGCTTATGACTTGTTTGATACCGACCTTCCAGCGATAACTATTGCGCAAGGTGATAGAAATGTATCAGATACTATTGACGAGTGGGCTACAGTAGGTTTCTTTGGTCGTTTTAATTATAACTACAAAGAGAAATATTTATTTGAAGCTAATGGTCGTTATGACGGCTCTGGTCGTTACTCTTCTGATCAAAGATGGGGTTTCTTCCCTTCTGCATCTGTGGGTTGGATAGTAAGTAAAGAGGATTTTTGGGGTGATATTGATTTAAATGATGTATTTGATCTTGTTAAAATTAGAGCATCTTATGGTACGTTAGGTAATCAAGGTAGTTCTTATGGTTATCTTCATATTCCAACAATGTCTATTTCTTCTCAAACAGATTGGATATTTGATAATGAGCGTCTTACTTATGTTAATACACCAGGTATCTTAAATGATTCAAGAACATGGGAAAAAATTACTACTACAGAGATAGGTTTAGAATTGTCTTTACTTGATAGAAGATTAAATGTTGAAGCTAACTACTACAATCGTTTATCATGGGATATCATAGGCCCTGCTGACCCTGTTGCAGCTGTATTAGGTGCTACAGCAGCTGAGGTTAATAACACAGAATATAGAACTAGAGGTTTTGAAGCTCAAATTAACTGGAAAGACAGAATTACTAGCAATTGGGATTATTCTGTGGGTTTCTCTCTTGCTGACGGTAAAAGTGTCATTACAAAATATAACTCTACTACAAAATCAATAAGCGGATACTATGAAGGTAAAGAAATGGGTGAACTTTGGGGTTACGAATCTAATGGTTTATTAACAGCTAATGATTTCGATACAGATGGTTCTCTTAAAGTAAGTCAAAGTAATATTAACTCTAAATGGTATGTTGGTGATGTTAAGTATGAAGACCTTAATGGCGACGGAAAGATTACTTCAGGAACATCAACAGTAGGAGATTCTGGTGACGTTAAGGTTATAGGTAATAGTACAGCTCGTTACCGTTATGGTATTAATTTAGGAACTAGCTATGTTTTTAATAGAGCAGGTTCTCTTAGTCTTTCAGTATTCTTAGAAGGTGTTGCAAAAAGAGACCTATATAATAGTACTTCTTATTATTACTTTGGTACACCTCCTTCAAGTTGGGAAAGTTCTTACGGTCGTTCTATATATGAAGGAGAGCAATTAGATTTTTATCGTGATGCAGATTCTGATCCAGAGTTGTTAGCTTTACTAGGCGAGAATACAAATGCTTTCTTCCCTAGACCTTATGATACTACTGAAGGTGCTAAAAACTCTAAAACAAATACAAGATATATGATGAATGGTGCTTATATGCGTTTGAAAAACCTTAATGTAACTTACGTATTGCCACAACATATATTAGAGAAAATAGGAATGGCTTCTTGTAGAGTATATTTTTCAGGAGAGAACTTAGCTGTTCTTTCAGGTATGCCTTCATATTTGGATCCTGAATATACAAGTGATGGTAGGATGTATCCTCAACAAGCAGTTTATTCGTTTGGTATAAATATTGGTTTTTAAAGTAAAATGAGATTATGAAAAATATATTAAAAATAAAAGCGATATTAACATTTGTTGTGTTAATGACGTTTAGCTCGTGTGATGAATTTTTGAATAGAGCTCCTTTGGATGAAATCTCAACTGAAACATATTGGACTAAGGCTTCAGAACTAGATGCGTACATTGTTGGTAAGTACAATTGGCTTCCTGGTCAGTTGTCAGATTGGAGTATGGGATACTTTATTGATGATGTTGTTTCTGATGATATGATTAATGGTATCACTCATAATTCATGGATGAATGGTGAGACCTTAACAGCACCAGCAAGTGGTGGTTCTTGGGTATGGACAACTATACGTGCTATTAACTATTTCTTTGACAATTGTGGAAAATGTGAAGATTCTTTTGAATCGTGGAAACATACTTATGGTGAGGCTTGTTTCTTAAAAGCAATGGAATATCATGATTTAGTAAAATTATTTGGTGATGTTCCATGGTATACACATGTTATTTCTTCAAGTGATACTGAGGCTTTAAATGCGCCTAGAGACCCTCGTAATGTTGTTGTTGACTCTATTATGAACTTAATAGACCAATCTGTAGAATTCTTAGATACAAGAGCAGAAGCTGGCGTTAACCGTTTAAATAAAGAAACAGCGTTGATTTACAAATCTCGCGTAGCTTTATATGAAGCAACATGGGCTAAGTATCATGCAGGAACAGATTTTGCTTCTACTGTAGATGCGAATAAGTATTTCCAAATAGCAATTGATGTTTTTGAGGAGTTCAAACAAGAGTTTGGTGACCCTAGTGCTTACCTTTATACTACAGGCGATACATCGTCAGATTATTATAACTTATTTAATCAATTTGATTATAGTGCTATAAATGAGGTGACTTTAGCTAAATCTTACTCAGAGGCTTTGTCTGTTAAGAATAATACAAATATAGAAGTATGGCTTTATGGTTATGCTAACTGCTCATATTCTTTGAATTTAATTAGAAGTTACCTTGGTAAGGATGGTAATTATATAGATATCATGGATGAGAATGTTATTACTTCTAGTGGTGGTGTGACGTATTTAACTGAGTTAGCAGGTAAATTAGATCCTCGCTTTAGTCAAAGTGTATTTATTCCTGGAGACCTAATTAATACTACGACTCCTCCTTATGCTGATTCTCTTTTCACTATTGTTCAATTAAATCATTCTGATGCAACAAGAAATACAACATCTGGCTTTGCCCCTAAAAAAGGACATAACCCCGATGGTACAATGACAAACCAAACAGACCCTCTTGTTGATGGTATTGCGTTTAGGGTTGCAGAGCTGATGTTAAACTATGCTGAGGCTTATGTTGAGTTAAAAGGGACATATCCTGACTTAAGTGATAATGTTGATGCTTTACGTGCTCGTGTTGGTATGCCTACTTTAACAGATGTAAAACCTGAGGTTAATGCAAATTGGCCAGATTATGGTTATACAGTATCAGATCAGTTAGCTATTATTCGTCAAGAAAGACGTGTTGAGTTAGCAGGTGAAGGTTATAGAAAAGATGACTGGAAAAGATGGAGAGCTCACATGTTATTCGAAGGTACTCGTCCAAAAGGTGGTCGTTACGAAGCAGCTGATTATGAAAATCAGTTAGTTCAGCCAAGTATTCCTGTAGATAGTGATGGTTATCTTGATCCTTTATATACAAGTTTAGAATACTTAGGAGGTGCTTATGACTTTAGAGAAGACAGAGATTACTTCTATCCAATACCTACGGACGAATTGATTATTAATGAGAATTTAGTTCAAAACCCAGGTTGGGATGATTAATCTTGGGTTTCGTTTCGGGAGTCCGGGAAGGCTTTTCCCAATAACGGCCTACATTTTTCACCTTTTCCGAAAAAGAAGTGCTCACAGCCGTCGAGGCTGCTCCGCGTTCTTTTCCGAAAAACGCAAAAAATCTAAGCCATTCTTGG
>JAWXTP010000162.1:0-5976 GCA_044433415.1 Rikenellaceae bacterium | reverse complement strand
TATCAGCTCCAACTGCATACGTGTATCATCATTAATGTCGTTGTAGTCGGTAAACACCTCTTCTATATACTCTTTGAGACTGTTTAGTTCCGTTTTCAGCTCTGATATTTGATTGACTGATGTTGAGGTTGGCAATGCGTGGCGGACTGCTACAAAGGCTCTAATAATACCGATGTTTACCTGAATAGCAATCTTTGATGTTAGTACACTACTAAGCATTGCTACCCCTTGCTCTGTAAATGCAGATGGCATTTTTCTAACTCCACCCCAACTTGATGTCACAAATTGTGATTTCAAGATTTGCCACTCTTCATTTGTTAGCTGAAACATAAAGTCAGCAGGAAAACGCTCAATATTACGTTTAACAGCTTGGTTTAGGGCTCTAGTCTCAACCCCATACATTTGTGCAAGGTCTCTATCCAACATCACCTTTTGACCTCTAATTTCGTATATCTTACTTTGAATTAGTTCGATTTGCTCCATTTGTTACTCCTCCTTAACTTTTAGTTCTAATGTTGCTCCACAGTTGGGGCAGGTGAAACCACTACTACCTGATGCATTGAACAGTTCCACAATATTCACCTCTAAAGCATTTGCTATCTTTTCGAGCGTTTGTAATTGAGGATAATCACCTCTCAAAGTTTTATTCAAACTGATGTCCGAAATACCAAGTTTCAATGCTAATTCTTTCTGAGTAATACCCTTTGAGGTACATATCTCTTTTATTCGTTTTCTAAATTCCATACTTATACTAATTAGTTTTATGGTACAAATATACAAAAAAACTCCTAATTAGTATAATATTTTTAAACAAATAAATATACACAGTATAATTTTACTTAAAAATAATGCTTAAAATATTTGTTATATTAAATTATTTAGTATAACTTTGCATCATAAAATAAAACTAATAAGTATAATAACAAATAAACCTCACTACTATGGACACACAGACAACTAAGACCCCAGTATTCGAAACACCAGCAGAAACAAAACAGAAAGATCAATTTTATGAATGGTACGACAAAGGCCGTATCAAGCAAGCTGATATGATAGATATTGTTTGCTACCTTATCAATTTATGTGACAGGAGTAAAGAGCCTCAACCAGAAAAGGTAGTAAAACTAAAACCTATCTATCTCAACTACCAAAAGAACTTAATTGATTGGGACACCTATTGCGACCAGACATTAAAAATTTTAGACGGCGAGAGTATCACAGAGACTGAGACAAAAGAAATCACCGAACCTCTATCACCAGAAAACCGACAGGCGTTAGAGAGTATTGGTGCATTCCTAATGAATGACAGATTGGAAACATTGAACAGTGTTGACAATCCAAATATGAATGAACTATGGGATTTAGCGTTTGAAATGAGGAGTCTAATACAGACCTTTGAAACATTTGCCACACCTAACCAACAACATAACAATAACATTGCAACAGTATTTGGAAATTACTTTGCAAACAACGGGTATAATAGTGAACAGAAAACAGAAATGTTACATACTCAACAGTGGCTACTCAACAACTTCAACGTCTTCTACAAAAAAGCATATATAATAAGCGACATTGCTGATTTGACCGGTAATCTATGTGAAATGCTTGACAAATACTACGACGATAAAGATATAAATGCTTAGAAAGACAACATTTTGTGAATTCAAGAATAATCACTATATTTGCTTTGTCATAACCAATATGGTGATTTGATAAACACACAACAAGCACTCATTAAATTAGTAATATTTTAGTGGGTGCTTTTCTATTTTTACAAAAAATACTGACATTTGGCTGACAAAAAGAGGTAAACAAAAAAGCCAACCACTTGATTATTAAGTGATTGACTTTCGATAAAGTACCCGGAGCCGGAAAGTTAAATCATTCTACATCAAATAGTTTTATACAACAAATCAACTACTTAAGTACATTTATTTTTATGTTTGTTTTGCTAAATATGCATATCAATAACATTATTCTGTCCGCCAAACTGTCCGCCATTGTACGCCACTACATCTTATAAAAATCATGCTCTAACAGCATATCAGCGTTTTCTTCAGCGCTGACTTTTATGTACTTTAAAAATGTACTTTCGCGCGTGTGTCCTGTAATTTTCATAATAGCTAAAGTTGGAACTCCTGCCTTGTAAGCATTAGTGGCAAATGAACGACGTGCAGTATGCGATGATATCAAACTGTATTTTGGAGACTCTACCTGTGTTGACTCACCACCTACATAACTATTAATCTTGACTGTCTCTGTTAATCCTGCTAGCCTTGCAACAACTTTGATGTGCTTGTTGAGTTTTACGTCTGCCATTATCGTTGACGTGTCAAATCCTCTATTTAAAATATCACGCACTATCGGATGAATTGGAATAACTAGGTCCTGCTTAGTTTTTACAGTATGTATTTTAATGTACTTATCGCTTATGGTAGCCTTCTGTAAATGGGTGTAATCCGATACTCGAAGACCTGTAAACGCGCCTATTAAAAACGTATCTCTAGCAACATTCAATGCGTGCACCTTTAGTTTTATTTGCCCTGAAGTTAACGTTGGCTCTAATGCAGATATAGTGTCATAATTTATTACTAAATCACGCATCAATAATAACTCCTCTTTCGACAAATATATATTATCTACATTTTTACTTATAGTTACAAAACCTTTATGTTGTACTCCTACATCATTATGCAACTTGTCTACTATTCTAGCTTCAGTATGCACCTGCTTAATTACTTTTATTACAGTGCCTAGCGTATTATCCTTAAAGCCTAAAGAATGATGATAAGAAGAAAATTTGTTGTAAAATTGTATATCAATATCCTCAAACTTCAACTTACATTTATATTTCACTTCAAAATCCTGTAACTTTTTCAACGCACCATTATAATTACCAACCGTCGATTTACTTCTTACACCTCTGTAACGCTCAATATAAATCTTCATAAAATCAGTAAAACCCAATACTTTAACTTCAGGTTCTTTATTTTCATCATCTTTAAAATGAACTCCTTTGAATATCTCAACAAAGTTAACTTTCTCAGGTGCTTTGTCATAATCCTTAAAGTAATTCACTGTTTGAAGTGCGCTTACTTCCCACTTGTCTAACACTTCATTAATTCCTGCACCAATACTATAAGATGATAATACCTTTGCCCGTTTCTTTGAGGTGTTCCAATGTTTAGTTAACACACTTTCACCTGTGGAAATTTTGTAACGCTTACCTTTAAATAACACATCTAGCATTATTACGCTACTTTCTCTTTCCTTATGTGCTAAATTAAAAGTTACTGCCATATGTTTACCCTTTTATATCAGCTTCATATCTCTTTAAATATACATCTCGTAAATGTAAACTCATAGCAAATACTACAGCTTGCATAGTTATTCTAAATTGCTCTTTTTAGTTAGTATCAGGATTAATGTAACTTATAAATTCTGGTGCATTATACAAGTATGTTTTAATTGGAATGAAGGCATCAATACCTAAATTCTTTAAAAGAACTTCTAACGCCTTTTGTTCAACATCATATGCAGTGTTAGGTTTTATTTTACGCAGTTCTTCAACAAAAAACTCAATATTATCTTCTACCACTTGCTTACCTGCTGATTCTTTATATACTCTCTCTCCTAGCTCCGTTAATTTTCGCGGTGAAAATTTCTTTGCCATTTGCTCAATAGTACTTGAATCTTGTTTCATAACCCAAGCTGTAACAATATGTAACATCTCATTGTTAGACATAGATATTTCTACACTTCTATTTACTCTATCAGTGTAATTAGCATTCTTTACACACACTAAATCATTGTGCTTATTTCCCAATTCCTTAACGGCCTGCTCTCTCTTTACCTCAGAACGCCCTCTATTTTTCGCCCACTGATATACTCCCCAAGCGACACTCACAAAAGCAACTATTGTTTCCCAGTTATTTGTAATAAACTCTTTCATCTTTTCTTTTTTGTGTATAAAATCACACCCTCACTATTCCAATAATTCAGGATGTTTCTCTAGGTAAATATCCCTTAAATCAACACTTATAAGACGTAAGATATTATCAAAATCTAGTTTCACTTCCTTTACAGCTCCATCGTTCTCTATTGACACATATTCAGACTCGTTATAAATGAAATTCTTCAACGCAATAAAAGCATCATTTGATTCATTATTGAGTACAACAAAGTAAGCCTCTACCTCAACATCATACGCTGTTTTTATAGTTTTCTTTTCCATCTCTTCAATGAGTAGATCGCTTATCTGAGGTAGTATTTTATCAGCTCCCGATATAACTAGTAACTTTCTGCCAAGTTCCGTTATTTTCATAGGTGACTGTTTTTGTATTAGCTCATTTACCATTGCTCTATCTTTTTTGATTACCCATCTCTTTATAGAAGTGATTTCATCAGAATGAACATCATAACCTTTTTCTAATCGGTCTATACGACTTATAGCAGTCTTTGCAGTGGCAATATCTTCTGTGTTTGCTTTAGCAACTATTTCTATCTGGTTAACTTGCGATTTTACTTCCCCTATTTTTATAGCTTTTATTATAATAAACCACACACCAGCTAAAATAGTAGCTACTGCACCTATCACTATACCTATAACTTCTATTAATTCCATAACTTTAACTATTTTAATATAATTTTATTTATTACAAATATTTATCCACCTTTCAAAAACATGGTTTCCTGTTTTTAAAAGTTTACTACAACACTACACTACAAAGATACTAAAATTATCGTATCACACAACAACTAAATACTATTTTTAATCAAGCCACCGTTTCGCTCGTCTGAAGCCTTTTGACTCCGCTTCTTTAACTGTAGTTGCATAACATTCTCCTTTCTTGTCTATCATTACCCTATCATATTGTTGATCAAAAGGCAAATGATAAATGCGTTCCCCTTTCATGCCAATATTACACTTAATTATAGGATAATTTTTATCAAAGGCTATACGCATATATGTTACATTTAACTCTTTGGTAAATTCTTTCGCAGTATCTGAAATATCTATATTACTAATCAGACAAGGAATAATTCGCATATCACCTAAAGAATAATCATTAAACAAAATACTACCACTTTTTCGAACGTCAATTTTAAGTTTTACAGCTGTTCCAAACAATTGACATATCACATTCTCATGTAATTTTTTCTTATCGCTCCAATACTTACATTGTACAACATATACCTTGCCTTGACCAATACAAATCAAATCACGCCCAAGGTCATTTAAACCATTCTTAATTCCGCAATATTCAACCTTATAACCTTTACTTTCAAACATCCAACCTATATACCTTTCGTACATTTTGCCTATATGACTTTTGGTGTGATGCTTTTTCAAGTATCTATCTAATGCTAACTGATTACGTACAGTAGTCGACATTGACATGTATTCTTCTTTTGTTACAAAATCAGAAACTTTATCCCTCGTCTGGTCGTCCTCATTTTCATTCTTTGCTATACCTTCACAAACATCTTCAAGGTCTGGGAAAAGAGACTCGTAATACTGTAACTTATATTTATATTCCTTAAGCTCTTGAATAAGTACTTTTTTTTCTTTTGCTATTGCTTTCACCTGTTCAGATGCTGACAATGCTGGGTGCGGCTTACTCCTTAAACTATCAGCTTTTTTTTGGTCTTGCAAATACTCAAAATCGGCAAATACAGAAGCTAACCATGGTTGCCCTTTTGTTGCTTCTTGTTTCATCTTGAATATAGCATTAACAACATGTTTTGATTCGTTGTCAAAATTATTTTTAATTCTTATCAACTCACCCTTTACAAATTTCAACTCTTGAAGTTTATCGGTCGTATCTTTATTAATTTGAGAACATTCTTTGATAGAATAAGCTGAATTCAACCTGCAAATGCAACTGAATTGAGGTCAAGGAACTATAAGGACATAAAAAAAGGCGAAACAAATCGGAGCCAAGCTCAAATTTATTCCGCCTAAGCGATAAAAAT
>JAWXTP010000161.1:0-5999 GCA_044433415.1 Rikenellaceae bacterium | reverse complement strand
ACCGATTTTTTCGATAAATTTACCGTCACGTGGAGCTCTGCTATCTGCAGCAACAATGTGATAGAATGCGTAACCTTTTTTACCGTGACGCGATAGTCTGATTTTAACAGCCATTTTTGAAAAATTTAAAAAGTTAATAATAACCTACTCTGAGGTCGTTTAACTAACCCTAGTTTTGGTAATTCTATACCTATATTAGAGTTAAGCAGCTGCAAAGATAGATATAAATTATTAATTTACAAATAATTTGACTAAAAAATGTAAAGCCTCCCGTAAATAATATACGGAAGGCTCGACATGGCTAAATATATGTATATTTAGAGGGAATGAATGATCTATCTTGTACCACCAGCCCACCAAACTGGCTCGCTGTAAACATAAGTACCATCACCAAACGCATCTTTAACATAATTGTTACAAGTTACGTCATCACTACCATAAGGTAAACGGTGTGGATAGTATGAAGCATTTAGAGGGTTTTCTAAACCGAAGTCTACACCCATTGCCATTTGGCGTCTCATGTCACTATATGTCTCTAAAGTTTCACCATCTTGGTAAAGACCTAAGTATTTTTGAATAGCGATTTCTTGGATTGCGTCAACGTCGAAACGAGGTTTAACTTCGTCATCTAGGTAGGTTGTAATTGCATCAGCAGTGATAACTGTGTTACCATAAACACGTGTTGCAATGTTACCTGTTTTAACCATAGCATTAGTAACAGCAGTTTCTAAAGCAGCGTAAGCATTTGTTAAGTCACCTTTTCTAGCATAAGCCTCAGCAACAATGAACATAAGTTCGTGGTAGCTCATAAACATTACTGGAGCAGCACCATCAAAACAAGAAGTTGTAATTGAATAATAAGCAGCTGATTCTGGAGCTGTACCATTTGGTGCAGCACCTTCTAGATATTTAGTAGTAGAACCTGTAGCAGCAGAAGTGGCAGCATGTTGTGTATAACGAGGGTCGTTACGCTCATCATATTTCTTAACAAATGACTCAGAAAGACTTAGATAGTCACGAGCATCATAGAAAGAAGCATAAGGAGTGATTGAAGAAACACCGTTAAATGCACTGATTTTAGCTTCATCATCAGAAGATGTAAAACCGTTTTGTGCAGCAGCGATAACTGCGTCATAATCAGTAGAGCTATAGTTGTTTACATAACTTAAACGCATCAAGTGACGAGCTTTTAGAGAGTAAGCAAATTTGATGTATGCTTCTGCACGAGATGCAGTACCTGAAACTGAAGAATATTGACCATAAATCATATCTTGAGCATCATCTAACGGAATGTCACCATACTCACCAGACTCTAAGTTGTCGATACCAGCTTCAAGGTTAGCAAAAAGATCTTCATAAATAGATTCTTGAGAATCTAATTCTGGTTGGAAATACTCTTCAACATTTAAAGCTTGGCTCCATGGAACGTCACCCCAGTTGTCAGTAAGAATACCCATATAAAGAGCTCTAAGAACTTGTGCGATACCTAAGTTGAATAAGCTACCTTCGTCAGTACCACCTTCACCACATTTCGCTTCGATTAGTTTAAGCTCTTGTAAGTGGAAATATAGGTAATACCAAGAGTTGTTAAAAGTTGTAGAGTTGTAACAACTTGATGTACGAATTTCAGTTTCGTGCATTTGACCATAAGTACCTGTTTCTTGTTCAGTATAAGTCATAACATAGAACATAGCGTCACCACCTACTGTAACACAAGCAAGGTTATTTTGAATGTTAGTAAATGCGTACTTTGCAGCAACCGCATCAGGACTAACATTGTCAGTATCCTTATTGATTTCATCCATTTTGCTTTCAGAACAAGAAGCTAAAGCTACTGCTGAAAACATTAGGCTATATAATATTTTTAATCCTTTTTTCATATTTTTAAATTTAATTTCGTTACACTTAATAAAAACACCTAAAATTAGAATGTAAGGTTAAGACCAAAACCGTAACTTGTTGTTTGTGGTAAAGAGAATCTCTCAAATGCACCACCCATGTTACCATTACCTTGAGATGACTCTGGGTCAAGGTTAGGAAGTTTAGTCCAAACTAGAATGTTACGAGCAAATACATTTAATCCTAATGTGTAATCTTTAGCGATATTTAAGCTATAAGAAACACTTAATTCACGTAATTTAAGGTAGTCATTATCATAAATGTAAGCCTCATCAATACCACCTAATACACTAGCATAAAGAGTTTGAATATCATCACCAGAACCGTCAGTATTGATTGCAATATCATTTTTTCTTGAAGCTGTAACGTTACCATACTCATCCCAAGCAGTAGCGATAGTACCACCGTATATTCTAGAACTTGTACGATCCTCAGTTTCTGCAGAAGTACCGTATAGGTTTAACATACCATTAGTACCACTATACATTTGTCCACCGTTTTTGTAATCGAATGTAGCACGAAGTTCAACTTTTTTCCAACGAAGATTCATACCAAAACCTAAGTTAAAGTTTGCAGAAACACTACCAATCACACCATCAGCACCACCTACTGGCATACCATAATATGGGTTTTTAGTTTTACCATCACTTAGATATTCATCGTTATCTACTAAGATGTTACCATCTTGGTCTTTACTGAAAGTAGAACCATAGATAACTGGATATTTATCACCAATACCTGCACGAACTTGAGGAGTTGTAAAACCACCTAAATAGATACTTTCTACACCGTCAGCTAACTCGTCAACATAGTTGTCCATTTTAGTGAAGTTAGTGTTAATGCTGAAATCCCAATCTTTGCTACGGATGATATTAAATGTAGCATTAATTTCGTGAGCGTTAGTGTGGATACGTCCACCATTCATTACATAAGAATCATATCCTGTTGAACCTGACAAAGGAACACTAAAGATTTGGTCTTTTACATTTTGACGAGAGAATGTATAACTTAATTCTAAGAAGTTATTGAACATTCTTATATCAAAACCAGCCTCATAAGAAATAGTATTTTGAGGTTTAAGGTTAGGGTCATATAAAGTAGAACCGTGAACTAAAGAAGTTACACCATCATTAGGGTAAGAAATAGGAGATTTATCATAGAAACCACCACCTACAGAACCTGTAGTATAATATGTTTCATAGTAGTTGCCAGCTTGACCTACCTCTGCATAAGAAACACGGATTTTACCAAAGTTTAAGATGTTGCTACCTTTAAAAGCTTCGTGTTCTGTAAAGATATAACCTAAAGAAACTGAAGGGTAAGTAAATGTACGGTTGTTTGTAGGCATCATAGACACGATGTCTTGACGAACTGTAGCAGATAAATAAAGAATATTTTTATACGCTAAGTTAGCATTTGCAAAGAAACCCATAGTACGCTCTTTGTACTCACTGTTGTAACCATATTGAGAAGTTGTGTTGTCAATGTGTGCCCAACCACCAAAGTTAAGAGTCTCGCCATACGCATAAATGTCACGAGTATTAGTGTGATTAAACTCATTACCAACTAATAAGTCAAATTTCAAATCACTTGTAATATCAATGTTGTATGTAGCAGTGACTAATGTGTTGTATGTTTGGTTAGCGTAAGTTCTATTTAGAACAGAACCTGTACCACCACTTGAACCATACTCAAGAATTGTGTCATAAAGTGTTGTATAAGTATCAGCACCTGCTTGGAATTTAAACGAAATACCTTGGTTGTGACTCCAGTCTACTTCTGGAATATATTGGAAGTAAGCATTACCAAAGAAACGAGTTGTTTTTTCAGAGTAAATGTTATTTGCCATATCCCAGTAAGGGTTATTGAAAGAACCTGTACGATAGTTGATTCTAGTGTAAGGATCAGAAGGAGAAGCGTAAGGATAGTTGTTAATGTCATAAGATGCTGGAGCACCAAAAACAGTAGCAAGAAGACCGTCATTTGCAGATGGAGCTTTGTTAAGGTTTGTTTGGTTAAAGCTACCAGAGAAACCTGCTGTCCAACCGTTGCCTAATTTAGTGTCTGCACTCATACGAGCACCTGTACGTTTCATATCTGTAGATGAAATAATACCTTGTTGAATTGTATTATTTACACTGAAATAATAGCTACCACCTTCTGTAGCTTTAGATATGCTAGCTGCTATATTGTTAGTATAACCAGTGTTAAAGAAATCTTTAACGTTATCATACGCTTGTGGAGTTTGCCATGGGTCTAAACCTGCTTCAGCTAACTGAGGAACATAGAATTTACCTGGTTGACCTTGTGTGTTACCACCATAAGTAGAATCATCAGCAAGATCTTCAATTGCACAACCCCAGCTATAAGATGAATATGGGCTATAAGAACCATACGTACCTTGAGCCCAAGTCATTTGCATGTCTGGCAGACGAGAAATAACGTCAAAACTTGTTGTGTTACTAACGTTTACAGTTAATTTACCGTTTTTGTTAGCTTTACCACTTTTAGTTGTGATTACAACAACACCATTAGAAGCACGAATACCATAAAGAGCAGAAGCTGCTTGACCTTTAAGGATGTTCATAGATTCGATATCGTTAGGATCGATATCTAATGCACGGTTAGAATAGTCAGTACCACTAGTACCTGACGAGTTTGTAAGGTCAGATGCAGAAGAAATAGGCATACCATCAACAACATAAAGAGGTTGGTTGTTACCTGAGAACGAACGAGCACCACGAATTACGATTTGAGAAGATGCACCTGGCATACCTGATGAAGGTTTAATCTCAACACCTGATACTTTACCTTGCAATGATGTGATGATGTTAGTGTTACCACCAGCTGTTAATTCATCAGAATCTAAATCCTGAACAGAATAACCTAAAGCTTTTCTCTCACGAGAGATACCTAAACCTGTAACGACAACCTCATCAGCGTTAAGTGCTTCGCTTACCATTGTGATTGTTACGTTTGTTTGAGAAGGCGCTACTTCAATTTTCTGAGACACCATACCTACATAGCGTACATCTAATGTAACAGTTCCATCAACATTTCTAATGTTGAATTTACCATCTAGGTCAGTTACAGAACCATTAGTAGTTCCATCTACGACAACAGTCGCACCAACTACTGGCTGATTGTCATCTGCAGAAATTACAGTACCGCTAATAGTACGTGCTTGCGCAAAAACATCCGCAACACACATAACTAATGCCAGTACAAGCATAGTAGAGAATTTTTTCATACTGTGTTTTTTTAAGTTTATAATAGTTTTCAATTGTTATTCAATTCTAAACGAAAATAAGCATAGCTAAAGCTAAGTTAAATTCTTAACATTTCGCATACTCAATTCGTTTAGAAATGACCTTAATTGAGCTTTATAAATACAAGTTAAGCATAATGCAATAAATTACCAAATGTCACGTTTATAAGGTTATATGATCTAAACTGCCTATTTAGCACACTATTTAGCATAAATAATATAATATTATAATTAGATTTTCAATAATTAAGGTTAAATTAACATATAATTAAATATAGGCTTATTAAAAAAAGATTAACTTTTTGTTGTTTTTTTTATTAATTAGGCGATTTTCACTAAAATAAACTACAAAAAAACACCTTTTGAAGCATATACAACACACATTTAAGTGCCTAAATATCAATTAATAATTATTTTTGGGTATTTACACAATATATTTACCTAAATACCGTTTATTCGATTTCAATTTCTAATTGAAATCGAATAAATATGCGCATATTTATATTTTTGTTTGATTTTTAACAATTCCTACCCTGTTTTAATTGTTTTTGCCCATTTAAATCGTAAAGCCATACTCCGATTCTTCACAATACATAAGAAATAAATCCTAAAAAAAACAACTTTCATAACCATCTGATTAGCTGTACAGTAAGAACAAACATCAATAAAAAATAAAAAAAGTTTACGAAATAATTTGCAGATTAAAAAAAATGCACTACTTTTGTACTGAAATTAAAAGACACCGCGGGATGGAGCAGTTGGCAGCTCGTTGGGCTCATAACCCAAAGGTCACAGGTTCGAGTCCTGTTCCCGCTACTAGAAAAGCTGTTTT
>JAWXTP010000160.1:0-6114 GCA_044433415.1 Rikenellaceae bacterium | reverse complement strand
CCACCTCACGATGGACACCCTTGTCTTGGGCTATGCGCTTCCCACTATCAGGGCACGCTCGGGACTTACACCCGTTAGAGTTCGCCCATGCTGGGCGAACAAAAAGATTGCTGGTATTTTCAAAAAATCCAACAATCTTTTGTCGCTTGTCGTAATTAATCACTAATCATTAATCATTATTCTTGAAATCCTAAAGCTCAACCTTGAACCAGTCTACATTTAGGTTAACATCTTGGTATGATTGGATTTTGATATTGTTATCACCAGGTTTCAATTCAATATTTTCAAATTTAATTTCTTGCCACCCTTCTTCTTTCTTTATTAACATACCAGTCCACTCATTATTTAGAACACAGTTACCTACAAATACATCAGCATGAAAGTCTTTATCTGCATGGAAACGAATTGTCAGGTCACCCTTTGTTTCTTTAGCAACTTGCACCATAACCTGAGCAAAGTTAAATTTCACATCAAAACCTGTAACATAACCAGTACCGCTAAAGCCTTCTTTAGTTTGAGAAATATAAGTTCCATCTAATTTACCGCCCTGACGAGGAGCATTTTCTGCTTCAAGGAAAATCGTTACCTTTGTTTTGTCTGCTAGTCCTAAACCCTTAGGATTATCTATTGTTTTAATAACTCCTTTTTTGTCGTAAGTCATCCAATCTGCTAAAAGTGAACGACAGGCTGAACGACCTCCCGATAAGTGAGCTCCATGATGAAAAGCTATCCAATCCCCTTTCCAGTTAATAATTGAACCATGGTTAGTGCCTGAATAATTCTCAAAATTAGGAATGTATATTTTCTCAAAAGTGTAAGGTCCTAGAGGCTTATCTGCTGTTGCATAGTACATTTGCTCTGGCCATTTATGGTCAGGTAAACCAGGGTATGAAAGATAATATTTACCTTTATACTTATGTACCCAAGGTCCTTCAAATACTTCGAAAAGCTGATCTGTCAAATCCACAAGTGTTGAAGTCTTTATAGAATGTAAGTCTTTCTCTAACTCCGCTGCATAACACTTACTACCTGCTCCCCAATACAAGTAAGGAGTGCCATCATCATCTACAAAAAGCGATGGATCTTGACCAAATTCTACTCCTTTGATATAACCTGCATCAACAAAAGGCCCTTGAGGATAATCACTTACTGCAAGACCTGTTCTTGTTGTACCTGTAGCACGCTCTTTCATGCAAGTTACTAAATAATATTTACCTTTCCAATAAACAGCATCAATAGCCCATCCCATAGTGATAGCCCAGTCTACATCGTCTACAGAAAGTATACGTCCATGATCCGTCCAATTTACTAAATCTTTAGTAGAAAATGCGTGATAACTAAACATTGTTTTATGTGTGTTTGTACCTGGCTCATCATGTGAAGTATACAACCAAAGTGTAGTTGTGTCGCTAGGCCAAACATGAGCTGAAGGGTCAGCAGCATAAACATGCGAAAGTAACGGTACTTGAGCACTAGCAATACTTATGCTAAATGCTGCAAATAATCCTAAAAGAGAAAATGTTTTTAATTTCATTGTTTATTAAATTTTATGAGCCTCAGGATTTCTCCCAAGGCTCAAAATACATACTAAGAGTTTAAACTCCAATTCTATCTATCTGTGTAATCAAACCATTCAAAACTAGCGGTGTTACGGCTCTTTTCACCCTCAGAAGTTGCATATACACCTATCATAGGTCCACTATATTTACCTATATAATCATCCGAGATAACAGCCAAAGGCACAGACACATTCTCAATAGTAACATAAGGTTTGTCAGGTGCACAGTATTTAAATGTCACATCTTTACCATCCGATTCCATAGCCAAGATAAGTTCATCTAAATCACATTTCACACGTGCAACTTCTGCTTCTTCACCTTTAATTCTTGATGTAACTATCAACTCTCCATTGCTTTTAGTGAAAGTCATATAACATATAGAGCTACGGTATAAAACTAAGCCTGCTTGTTCATTAGCTTTTTTAGTTTTGAAGTTCATTCTAGTAGAAGCAGTGAATGTGTGGTGAGAAATTCTTTTGGCTATTAAAGAAGGGTTAACAAATTCTCTAGCGCTCTCTGGGCGAAGCTCTACAGTAAGTTTCCCATCTTTCAGCGTGTGCCATTCAGACTCAATAACACGTAAGAAGTTCCACTCAGCATCTAGTTTATCTCCCTCAAAATTGTCTCTAATTGGAGCTTTAACATAAGGAGTCCATGGTAGATTAGGTCTTTGAGCTACCTCAGGGATTTTACCTTCACCTTCGTTAACAACTAACATCACCTCATTATAAGGAGTATTTTCTGTACGAACACTTAAAGGAGACAAGAAAGTCTCACGCGACAGGTAAACAAATCCATTAAAATGGCGACGACCTAGGGCAACCATCCACCAATCACCGTGCTGAGTTTGTACTATATCTGCATGACCTATTGACGAAATTGGATATTGAGGTCCTAAGTGACGGTGAGTGATAATAGGGTTTGCAGTGCTTGCTAAGTAAGGCCCCCAAAGGCTATCACTATGAAAAGTTGTCATGGCATGTCCTCTATAAGTACCTCCTTCAGCAAGCATAATTATGTATTTACCGCCAATTTTGTATAAGTGAGGACCTTCTGCGGCTCTCGCACGTGAAGAATGACCATGAGTAAGCTGTTTAGCCTCACCTATCATCTTACCTGCTTTTAAGTCTATCTCTTGAAGCCAAGCTCCCTTTTGTCCTTGATAATCCTCTGTTCCTGTGATATTACCTTGACCAACATAGTAAGAACGACCATCTTCATCCCAGAATAAAGCTGGGTCTATACCTGTAGTACCTATATAAACTGGCTCACTCCATGGCCCTGCTGGGTTTTCAGCTGTGATATAGAAGTTACCTTGTCTACCTGTATTTGTTGTAATAATATAGAATAAACCATCATGATAATGTATAGTTGCAGCAAATATACCTCCTGAATCTTTAGCGTCATAGTCAAGTTTAAAATTATTTTCTTTAGTACCTCCATAAGCAATAAGCTCCCAGTTGACTAGGTCTTTACTGTGGTAAATAGGAATAGCAGGATACCACTCAAATGAAGAGTTTATCAAATAGTAATCCTCACCAACTCTACAAATAGAAGGGTCTGGGTGATAACCTGGCAAAATAGGATTATCAAAAGTCTCAGGCTCTGCACCAAAATTAGTGATACGTTTTACTGTATCAAAGAAGGCCTTTTTACGGTCTGAACTTATAGTCCAATCAACAGGTACACTTTGGAAACCATCGTTCATAGAATCTCCCTCACGACGATAGTCAAAATAACCCCATGATGCATAATTCTCAACAGCTACAGTGATATTAGAGTAATGAGTATCAAAGTTATAGTTATCATCCTCATTTACAACTATAGGCTTAGGAGTGTAAGTGCTTAGAGCACGTGTTTTTGTGATACAATTATACATTTGGTCTGCTTTTTTCATACCATTGCCATGGATAAGAATAAAGTCAGAAACAGCTACCACTTGTTCTGTAGGGACAGAGCAGCCTTTGAAGCTAGTGCTTACAAGAAGGCTACGTCCGTCACGGGTAATATTTTTGATGTATGATATAAGTTCATGAGTTTGTGCAGGTTTTAAGATTTCATGGTCGTAGGCTTTTACGTCACACTCATTAGCAACCTCCACTATCACATTGTGATAACCGTTTTCTAGTATCCACGCTGTAGCTTCATCTACAGCACGGTAGATAGCTTTTTCGTCTGTAAGTCGCTGGTCTTGACCTTGGTAAAAATAACCTAAAATCACAACCATACCCAACTCGTCAGCTCTATCAAGTATTAACTTAAGGCGACCTTTATAGTCGTCACGGAAGGTGCCGTCTGCTTCAAAGGCTGAATTTAAGCACTTCTCATTACCACCATAACCCATAGGGCTACCTCCTTGAAGATTAAGAGTAAAGCCTAATAAGCCATGGGTGTACCAGTCTTCCATAGCCGCTACAAATTCGGTAGTATTACGATCAGCATCATATTTACCTGTGTCTGTGTAGGCATATATGCTTTTCTCTCCGTCAGTAATCAGTCTATTGTCGAACAAACCCTGAACCATACGTGAATTCATAAGTAGTCCTTCCACTTTATGGCCATTCCAGTAACGTCCTTCATAGGTAGGTCTTCCGTTTATATAAAACGCATCGCCCTTGATTGTTACCTCCGTATTATGAGCAAATACGCTCACAAAAGAAGAAGTAAAAATTACTAAAGATAAAAATATTTTCTTATACATAACTATTATTTTAGTACATTATTAATTTGCTTTATATTCACCAAAGTCATAAGGCAAAGTAGAAATAAACTTCTGCATTAGACCACGCATTTTAGTAACTTGTTCAGCATATTCTTCGTCTGAATATAAGTTGTGTTGCTCACTGTAATCATCTTTTATGTTATAAAGTTGATCATCATCGTAATAAGCAGGATAGAAATCCTGGTTATGGTATCTATCTTTTGCAACAAAACCTTCTATAGAGTAATCTTTACGATTTTCAGGAGTTACATTTTTTGCTACCTCTGGTGTGAAACGTGTTGCTACATATTTCCAGTCTTTAGTAATTACGGCTCTTTGGTATACCACCTCTGAGTAAATTGCTTCACGTTTTAAAGAAGCTCCTTTAAATATCATATCAACCCAGCTTTCACCGTCAAGGTTACTTTGTGAAGCATCAAGACCACTAAGTTCCATTAATGTAGGAAGTATATCTAGGTTAGAAGTCAACTCTGAATTTGTAGCAGGCATAATTTTTCCTTTCCAATATATAAATGCTGGAAGGTGAGCAGCAGCTTGATAACAAGTCATCTTGCCTTTTGATTCACCATTATCACTAGCAAAGATTATAAGAGTATTCTCTAGTTCACCCATTTTGTCAAGTTTATTAAACACGGCTCTAATACCATCATCTAACCACAATAAACCTGCATCTTTATCAGGAATACCCTTTGCACGTGTGCGCGCCAAAACTGACTCACGAGAAGGTTGTACACCCTCTATAGGTTTATCTAAAAGTCCTCCTGCGGTAATACGAGCATCACCTTCTAGTGAACCTATAGGGTTAGGACCATGAGGAACCGTTGTTGAGAACCACAAGAAGAAAGGTTTATCATCATCACAAGTATCTAAAAAATCTAAAGCTCCCTTTGTTACCCATTCCATATTATGTTGTTGCATAGGTTCAGGCAGTCCCACAGCATGCAGGTTGTTAGCATATATACTTTGAGCATAATCGAAATCTGAGTTCTCCTCAACATGCTTACGTTGAGCCTCATAATTATTAGCCATCACCTCTGTAAGGTTAGGAGTTTCCATATTGATTGCTAACAGGCTACTCTCTTGCATAGGTTGACCATTATGCCATTTCCCTACAAAACCACTTCTATAATCTGCATCACGAAGATAGGTTGCTATTGTTTTATCTTTACCTTTTACGATATCTGCATTCCATCTCACATAGGCTGGATCACATTTAGGCTGACCTACAAAGCTACTTGAATTTGAAGCATAACGGCCTGTAAGAGCTGAGTAACGAGACGGAGTAGATACGGGAGCAGCTACATAAAAGTTTTCTAACTGCATGGATTCAGCAGCTAGAGAGTCTATAAAAGGAGTGTATACATTACCCCCACAGTAGCCTAATTCTTCAAAATCAAGGTCGTCTATATAAAGCACTACCACATTTGGTTTGGTTTGTACCTGTGAGCAACCTACTGCTAAAGCCGCAGGTGTCAACATTGCTAAAGTTCTAATCTTCATATCTATATATTTTATTAAGTTTTCTTATTTGTTTATTTTAATATCTAATGAAATTACATCAAAACTGTCTGCTGTGTCTTCGACAAGTTCTAATCCTATGCTTATAACATCCGAAGTTAGGTTAACATTTACAAATGTACTATTTTCTGCGTTAATTTCTAGCGTTCCGCAATTGTCATTAAGGTTGGTATACACTTTAAATTTTGCTTTTCCCCTATCTACATGACAAAAAATCAAACACATTAAACTTATATTTTGATTCATAGCCACTTACAAGTATGTGTATTATGACTTCTAGTCCAGCTTTTACGAAATTTTTAGCTTTATAACCAT
>JAWXTP010000159.1:0-6178 GCA_044433415.1 Rikenellaceae bacterium | reverse complement strand
TTTATCTATACTCCATTACAACTATTAATTTGATAGGCTGTAATTACTACTTCTTTTATGTAAGACAGCTCTTATTGCTTTTTGTGACCACACAGTGATTATAGATAATATCATACGTGGAAAGATAAGCCAACCAAAGCCTATACCCATAGAAGCAAACAAGAAAGTATCTTCAATAAGGCTATGTGTTTGTGCAATGCTAGTATGTAGTAAAGAAGCATCCTCTTTGGATATCTTACCTTTAGAAATTTCTTCCATAATTACTGCTCCTCCATAAGCCAAACCTAAAGAATTTGCAACTATCCATAAAAAAGATGTAGAATTTGGTAATCCTAACACCTTCATTAGTGGAGTCAGGTATTTTATCATTAAATCTATAACCTTATATACTTTTAGTATGTTTTGAAGTGTATTAAGTAAGAAAATAACTATCAACACCTTAACAATTAAGGTCACACTAGCCTCTACCCACATCAATATCATTTCTGTAAAGGTCTCAGGCTTTACAGTCACCACATTCATAAGTAAATTACCTGTCATATCAGCAGGTATAACTAAATTAAGAAAGAAACCACAAATTAGTGATGAACATATTCTTAGAATCGTAATACCCACGAATGAAGCTCCTGATTTAGACTGTATTGTACCCTCAATTATAAGATTGTGCGCTATAAGACACATAGAAGCCATGATTGCTACAGAACGAAAATCAAAGCCAAACAAAGCCATAACCCCTATGGCTGAATATATACTTGTTAGGCAAGAAGTAATAAACACAAAGGCTGCATTACCCTCTAAACCCATAAGATTAAACAAAGGTGCTGTGTATTGAGACACAAAAGCTACAACTCCATAATAATCTAATACCGAAACTAATAACATTATCGGTAACATCATTTTCAATAACCAAATAGCCGCTTTCACCGAAGGCTTAAAAGCGTTCACAAATTGGTCTTTAATAATTACAATTGTCTTTTTCATATTTCTTATTTTGAACCACTAAACTATTCTACACAGTCTGTAACAACTGTTTTAAACAAACTTTTTCCTGTAGCTGTATTCATCAATGTTTTATAATATTGGGCTGCATTATCTATTGACATATAACCCGAAAGTAAGTTTACTATTAAATCTGCTTCAAAAAGAGGTGAAAAACCTAGCTCCAACGATTTTGAATATTGGTGATGAGTTCCTACCACATCTGCTAACCATAGTCTTTGTTCGTCTGTTAACAAATCAACGTCTTTCAACAGTTCATTTGTCACCTCTCGACCTACATTTTGTTGATTTACAGGTAAAGAATTACCATATCTCTCTCGTGAACAAGGACACCCTATATCATGTAACCATGCAGCCGTCTCTTGCATTGCGATTTCTTCTTCACTCATACCCTCACCGGCTGCAATAAGGCGCGTATAGCTTACAACTTCTTGTGTATGTAAAATATCATCTCTTTTTGTAGATACAAATTCACTATAATATTCTACTGTCTTTTTAGCAACTATATCTTTAACATTTTTCATAATTCGTAATAATTTGAAAGGGAGTTCGAAAATATCGAACTCCCCATAATCAAGCATCGCTGCTTAATAATTATTTTTTAACTGGCCAAATAGGCAGTTTTGTATTAACGTCTTCTGAAGGACCAACCATAGGAGCGTTCGCATCTCTAGGTTCTCCATACTTATCTTTATCAAGTATGAAGTCTGTACCATCCGCATGTAAGAATAACATTTGAGCGATAATAGTAGTACCTAACATATCTGTGTTAACACCTACTGTTTTCACTTTCTTTAAAAGAGCTTCATCAATGTGGTAACCATCAAGGTAGTAAGCACCATCTTTTTTCATTAATTTAGCTTTCACCTCTGTGTCAGGATAAGTCACAGCACCAGACTCAAATTTCTCACTAGGTTTAGCCTCGTGGAAGAATACATTACCCTCACAAGTCATAGGGAATCTCATAGATAGTTTTTTAAAGAAAGGAATAGGCTTAGAGTCTTCAACTTCTTGTACTGTAGGATAATTCTCTAAAGATTCTAGACCATTTTTACCTACTTTAAAATCAGCAGATTGACCTAAGAAGATGTTGTTATAGAAACGGTTATCACCACCTGTATTATTGAATAAACCTTTAATCTTAGTTGAGTGAGGATAGTGATAAGGAGTGTAACGGTCTCTAGATTCCAACACATGAACACGTCCCCAAACTAGATTATTTGCAAACACTATACCTTGAGCATCAACTCTAATACCTAAGTCAGATAAGAAGATGTTGTTATAAACCATAGTAGGACCATGGCTAACTTCTACAAAAATATCGTTCATATCGCTTTCGTCGATAACGTTACCACAAACGTGAGTACCTTGAGCTTGCCAGTCTAACCATAGACCTCTAGTAGTGTTAACGATAATATTATTTTCGATATAAGTATCAATAGCAGCATGTAATTTTATACCTGCTGTTTCCCAACCTGAGATTTTTTCGTCTGTACGGTTGATATCATAAATCTCGTTACCACGTACTATACTGAAAGAGCAACCTAGGTGACCTACGATACCTGATTGACCACAGTTGTGGATAACATTATTTTGAATTAAGTGAGATCCAATATTTTCTTTACTCCAACCAAGGTCATAGGCTTTAAAGATAGCTTCAATTTCACGGTTGAAACCTTCCATGTTATAACCAGGTTCTTTATTATAAAGAGAATACATGTTGTGACCACTAGCCTTTTCTTTACCTATACAGATACCAACACATTTAGAGTAAGAAACCTCACAGTTTTCAATAACCCAACCTTTACTCCAGTTTGGACCTATAGCACCTTCTTGTTCGTTAGTTGGTGCAGCCCATTGAGTAGCAGCTTGTGAAACTTTGAAACCATCTACTGTGATATAGTTTACACCTGACTTTTTAGGGAAGAAACATGCAGGACGTACGTTAATCTCTGTAAGTGATTTATTAGGGTTTTTATCACCGAAGTTTGCTTCAATAACAGTAGTAGCAGTATTTACTGTAGCACTCCAAAAACCTACAGTATCTAATCTTTCTTTATTTTCGAAAAGTGCTTCTCCGTCAATATAAACTTCACCTAAATGTAATTCCCAACCATTTTTCAACCAGTCTCCATAAATAGTTGTAGCATAAGGATTGAAATCTCCAAACATTATATTATCTAACTCAGCAGTCCAAAGACCATTTTTGCCTTTTTTCCAAGTGTCAACAACTTCAGAACCTTTAATGTATACATCGTCACCAGGAACAGTCATATAAACGATACGGCGAGTTGCATTTATACCACTATTTAAGGGTGAAACCCATTCTCTATAAGTACCTTCACTAACAAGGACTGTGTCCCCTGCTATTGCGTGATAGGCAGCTTTAGAAATCGTAAGGTAAGGAGCTTCTTTAGAGCCTTCATTTTGATCTGAGCCGCTTTTTGATACGTAAAGAGTACGAGCCTGCAAACTTGACACACTGCACACTAAACATAAAAACGCTAGTTTTAAATTTAATCTCATATTAATTTAGGTTTTAGAATTAAGGTTCTAAAATAAAAAATAAAATCCATCAACTCTAGAACCAGAGAAAGTTAATGAATATGAAAAGGGAACTTATCCTTATACATTGAACAAAGATACGTAATTTTCTTCTTTAAAACCAACTAAAACAGAATTTTCTTTTACAAGAATTGGACGTTTAACTAATTTACCATCTGAGGCTAACAATTTTATTAACTCTTCTTTAGAAGCTGTTTTAATAATATCTTTAACACCTAACTCACGGTATTTAACTCCACTTGTGTTAAAAAACTTGCTTATAGGTAGTCCACTTTGCTCTACCCATAATGTAAGCTCCTCTAAAGTTGGATTCTCTACTGTTATATCTCTTGACTCCACCTCAATAGCGTTAGCTTTAAGCCATTTGCTAGCTTTGGTACATGTTCCGCATTTTGCGTAACATAAAAATAATGGTTTCATATCTTTATAGTTTAAAATATTATGTGCCATAACACAAAAATGCAATAAATGAGTTTTAAACCCGTGCCTGTTATGAATCCTAAAAAAGACCCAAAAGCAACTTTAAACTCACTATCGCCTAATTTATTTGTCTCTCTCATCTCTCCTAAAAGTGCCCCTACAAACGCTCCTAACAACATACCTATAGGTGGAAAGAAAAACGAACCTACTATAGTCCCTAGAAAAGAACCCCATACCGCCTTTTTAGAACCTCCAAACTTTTTGGTTATCACAGGTGACATAAGAGTATCTATCACAGAAGCTACAATCATAAAAATACCCCAGACAATTAAGTCCCGTAAACTATCATCTGACTTATCTGAAAAATAATACAATAGGTAACCAATATAACTAAATATAGGTCCAGGTAATAAAGGCGAAATAAGAGATACTATACCACCTAATGCAAATATTATCGCTAAAATAAACAATGCTATACTCATTTCTTTTTTGCTATTATTATTGTTGGATTATAAGTCAGCGTTACATGACCTGACTCATTACTGTACAATTCGTTATAATTTTTACAAAACTCATTTAACTTACTCCGTGTCCAAACATAATTTTCAACCGAGTTGACTCCTGTCATTTTAATGTGTTTCAACACATCTAAAGGGGAATTAAACTCTAACACTTTGATTTGTTGTTCGCGATGAACAATTTCAAAACCGTTATTATTAAAAACCTCCTCAAGTTCGCATAAGGTCATATATTTCAATCCTATACCTAATACGCCCTTAATTTGTTCAAAATTGTGTTGTCCAAAAGAGGAAAATACAGCATAACCTCCTTTTGAAACATTTAAATTTGCTATAAACTTATCTAAATCTTCAAACCATTGAACCGCACTAGCTGAAACTACAAGGTTTAACTCTCGTTCAAAAGACAACTTCTCAGCATCCCCAAATTGGTAGTTTACATTACCAGTTTTTACAACCTTATCTATAAACTGTTTAGCCTCACTTGTAATATCATTTATATACCACTTAGAATTAGGGAATTTAGCCGTCATTATGGATGTTAGAAATCCAGTTCCAGCACCAACCTCTAATGCCTTATCGACCTCACAAGTGACAAACTTATCTGTCAGAACTCCTAAGTATTCACAAATACTATTTTGAACTAAAGCATATTTATTGTAACTCTCTAAACGGGAGGCAAATCTTTTCTCTATTAATTTTTTATTTAGACTCATCTAGAAACCTATTAATTACACCCATCCCCTCTTTATTAAATGGATAATGTTCTATACTTTCACCATTTATAATCTGTGTTCCTACACTATTCCAATAATTTTGCATATTCTTAGGGTTAAAAATAGAATCCTTATACCCTATTAATGCTAAATCCCATTTTAAAGTTGAATTATATTCATGTAATGACCATTGCTCTAAGTTTTTAAGCTCGTCAATCTGAACCTTAATATCGCGCGTACATTGGTTAATAGGGTTTTCTGTGCTTATCTTATCATAAAACTTACTTAAACCCACTCTCTCTAAGCCTTTGACTGTTAAACGAAAGTTTGTAGGGTGTATCCCATGAGTCTTATGTATAGGAGTCACAGTACCATTCATTGCCATTGCAGCATCTACTCTAGGTAGCTTACCGCTTGCAAATAAAAAGTCTGACACCCACACCCCAAAACTCCATGCTAACAATACTACTCTCTTATATTTACTGTAATCCTCAACTTCTACTTTACTTAAGTCTCCTGAATAATCAAAAAAACTTAACATATCACAATGCTCAAAATTAACACTCTCTAACATACCTTCGTCACAAGCCCAACCCATGAACATAAGGACTAAAGTGTCATTTGAATCTTTCTTTATCCATTTACTTTGCATAAATTTCTAAGTTAAATTTGTATTTAGGGAATTTCTAAATCCAAAATCGAATAAAACCAATTATTAGAACTCCCCTTATCAAAAAATAGGGCATAAATGCCCTATTAATGATTAAAAAAAGGAGGGAGTATAAGCCGAGTTCTGTAACCCCGAAAGGTTCTCTATCATTTATCTATGATTATAGTTGCCTATAACCTAATTAGCAACCTACCCCCCGACATCGAACGAGCAGTCCTACGTGCGTCGGTATACATGGTCTTGCAACCCGTTAGGCGTACGGCTAAATGTATCGCTACATCTACCGGTGG
>JAWXTP010000158.1:0-6183 GCA_044433415.1 Rikenellaceae bacterium | reverse complement strand
AGTGAGCTTTACACTCTTGATGGCACAGACCCTAAAGTTACTAGTGAGCTTTACACTATGGGAGACACAGTTACTATAACAGCAACTTCAACTCTTAAAGCGGCTATGTTTGACGGTGACAAAATGTTAGGTAACGTCGTTACTCGTCACTACCCTTTCCATAAAGCTGCTGGTGCAAAAGTTGTTATCCGTTCTGAGGCAAACCCAGAAGGTATTGTTGACGAAAATAGCAAGCTTGTAGACCTAGGTTTTGGTGAATTCCTAGAAAGCAATGGTGACCCATGCTGGAAACAGTTTGATGAAGATGCAGATATAGAAATCATCTTTAACGAACCTACAGATATCACAAAAATAAATGTTAACGCTGTACGTCACACACTTTGGAGATGGTACGCTCCTAAACAAATCGAAGTATTCACAACTATTGATGGTAAATGCACTAAGATAGGTGACAGTGGCGTTTTAGAGAAAAACATCGAGAAAGGACGTAACATAATAGAAACTATTGTTAACTGCCCTGCTCAACAAGTGAGCTCTATACGTGTTAAAATCACTCGTTTACCAACAGTACCTATGGACTATGTTCCTAGTGTTATTGGTAAAAACACTTTATTAAACATTGACGAAATAATAGTATACTAAACAAATTAATTATATAAATATGAAAAAGAAAATTTTGTTAGCAATATCATTGTTCTTTAGTACAATGTCATTTGCTCAGAAAAAACAAAAGCCTAACGTTCTTTTCATCTTTGCTGATGATTTAACAATCAAGGGATTAAACTCTACTTCTGACGGAGAAGTTATTGCTCCTCACCTTGAAAGACTAAAAAAACAGGGAGCCTTTTTCTCTCACACCTTCAATCCTGGTGCATACAATGGTGCTATCTCAGCTGCTAGTAGAGCCATGATTAACACTGGTTTAAGTCTATGGGCTGCAACTGATGCTATAGGTGGTAAACCAAGTAATGACAAATACGAATGGCCTGAAGGTATAGAGCCTTACAAAGTAAACAAACCAGAACAAAGACCTACTTTGTGGAGCGAACACATGAGAGCAGAAGGTTACGAAACTTATCAAACAGGTAAATGGCACGTACCAGTAGCTGCTACAGAAGTTTTTGACCACGCTAATATTACCCCAGGTAGTATGCCTAACCAACATAAAGATTGTTATGCTAGAAAATTTATCAAAGGCGTTGAAGACAAATGGACTGCTTCTGACAGTATTTATGGTGGTTACTGGAAAGGTGGACAACACTGGAGTGAGTTAGTACGCGACCATGCATTAAACTATCTTGATCACTCTAAAACTATAGATAAGCCTTTCTTTATGTACATAGGTTTTAATGCACCTCACGATCCACGTCAATCACCTCAAGAATATCTTGACATGTATGATGTTGATAAAGTTTCTGTTCCTGAGAGTTTCGTTGAAGTATATCCTTACGCTACTGAAGTTGGAGCTGGACCTACTTTACGTGATGAGCAGTTAGCACCTTTCCCAAGAACTGAGTATTCTGTACAGGTTAACAGAAAAGAGTATTTTGCTTTAATTACTCACATGGATGCACAGATAGGTATGATACTAGACAAGCTAGAAGAAACAGGTCAAGCTGATAATACTTATATAATCTTTACTGCTGACCATGGCCTAGCTGTAGGTGACCACGGCTTTATTGGAAAACAAAACTTATATGACCCTAGTATTCGTGTTCCTATGCTTATCTCTGGTCCTGGAATTAAACCTGGCACAGAAATAGATGAGTTAATATATTTACAAGATGCTATGGCTACTGCACTTGATATTGCAGATAGTGATGCAGATGTATATTTCAAATCTTTCCTTCCTTTAGCTAAAGGTGAAAAAATGGAAACTCGTGATGCTGTAATCAATACTTACATCGGTTGTCAACGTATGATACGTACAGATCGTTATAAGTTAATGATTTATCCATCAATTAGCATGGTTCGTCTTTATGATATGAAAAAAGATCCTAATGAACTGAACGATTTAGCTGGTAACAAAAAATACACAAAGTTAATGAACCAGCTATTTGCACAATTCCAAGAGTTACAAAAAGAGGTTAATGACCCTCTAGATGTTACTCCTTACTTCAATGAATTTATAGCCTCTGTTGCAGAGAAATAAATTTAATTTTTTTCATAATTGACTTACATCATTGAAAAATCATCTCAGAAGGGAGTTCTAAAAATGTATTTACATTTGCAGAACTCCCTTTAACAGAAAAAACCGATTCTTAGAACTAAAATCCAATTCTTAGAAGTTCCCTCAAAAACATAAAATATGAAAAAGAAAATTTTGTTAGCAATATCATTGTTCTTTAGTACGATGGCATTTGCTCAGAAAAAACAAAAACCTAACGTTCTTTTCATCTTCGCTGATGATATGACTATCAAGGGTTTAAACTCAACTTCTGATGGAGAAATAATAACTCCTCACCTTGAAAGATTAAAAAAACAAGGCGCTTTCTTTAACCACACTTTTAATCAAGGTGGTTTTAATGGAGCTATCTCTGCGGCAAGTAGAGCAATGATTAACACAGGGCTATGTCTTTGGAAAGCTCAAGATGCTGTAGGTGGAGGAAGCGGTAGAGGCAAATACGAATGGCCTGAAGGTGTAGAACCTTACAAAGCTAACAAGCCTGAACAAAGACCTACTCTATGGAGTGAATACATGAAAGCTGAAGGTTACGACACTTATCAAACTGGTAAATGGCACGTTCCAATCGCTGCTGACAAAGTATTTGACCATGCAACTTTCGTTACTGACGGTATGCCTAAACAAAGTAATGCTAGATATGCTAGAAAATTCATTAAAGGCGAACCTGACACTTGGTCGGCTGCTGACACTACACACGGAGGCTACTGGGAAGGTGGACAACACTGGAGTGAGAAAGTACGCGACATTACTTTAGACTACCTAGATCAAGCTAAAGCTAGCGACAATCCTTTCTTTATGTATATTGCTTTCAATGCACCTCATGACCCTAGACAGTCTCCTCAGGAGTATTTAGATATGTATGATGTAGATAATATATCTATCCCTGAAAGTTTCCTACCTCAATACCCTTATGCTAAGGAAACAGGTGCTGGTCCTTCACTACGTGACGAAAGCCTTGCTCCTTGGCCTAGAACAGAGTATTCTGTACAAGTAAACCGAAAAGAGTATTTTGCCTTAATCACTCACTTAGATACTCAAATAGGCATTATTTTAGACAAACTTGAAGAGACAGGACAAGCTGACAATACTTATATTATCTTCACTGCTGACCACGGTTTAGGAGTTGGTGACCACGGTTTCATAGGTAAACAAAACTTATACGACCCTAGCATACGTGTACCTTTGTTTATATCTGGTCCTGGTATTAAGGCAGGTACTGAAATTGACAAAATGATCTATATTCAAGATGCTATGGCTACAGCACTTGACATTGCAGGTAGTGATGCTGTAAATGACGTTTACTTTGAATCTTTCCTACCTTTAGCTGAAGGTAAGAAAATGGATACTCGTGAATATATTTACAATGGTTATATAGGTTGTCAACGTATGGTACGTAGTGACCGTTACAAACTGATGGTATACCCTGCTGCAAACATAGTTCGTCTTTACGACATGAAAAAAGACCCTAATGAGCTAAACGACCTAGCAGGTAACAAGAAATATGACAAGATAATTAACGGTCTTTTTGCGGAGTTACAAAGCTTACAAAAAGAGGTTAATGACCCATTAGATATTACTACATACTTTAACACATTTATGGCTAATAGATAAATTTTTAGAGTTTTATAAAAGATAGACGAGAATAATTATTAATATTAATTTCTCGTCTATTTTTTGTTAATATCCTATTTTAACAATCTGCAAAGCATATTTTACACTTATATATAGTAACGAATAAGCAATAGAAATACTGCATATCATTATAACTTTTCATTAATTCAACAAAAAACCATCACAAAATTTTGATTATTAAAAATAATTTATTACTTTTATAGCATTACAGTACTTTAGAAAATTTCAATAATTGAATAAAATCAATTATTGGAGTCCCTTTAGTACGGTTTTTGTAAATGAAGTATAACCTCTAAAATTATTAATTATGAAAGTAATAACATTTAATGAATTAAGAAGAATCAAAGATTCTCTTCCTAGTGGTAGCTTAGACAAAATTGCACAAGAATTAAACATTAGTGCAGAGACTGTTAGAAATTATTTTGGTGGCAGACACTACAAAGATGGTGAATCTGTTGGTATGCACATCGAAAAAGGACCTGACGGTGGTCTTGTAACTCTTGGTGATTTAGCTATACTTGAATGCGCTAAGAAGATTTTAGAAGAAAACAGTCCAGCAAGTTAATTCATTTAATTTGTGTGCTTTCATTTGATTTCACTATAAAGTGACGACAGGCATAAGGGAAATTCTATAAACTGATATATTTTTAGCGAAACAGTTATTAGAAGTTCCCTTTAAGTTTAGAGAGAGATTTAGATATTTGAAGAGAGAGATTTAAGAAACGACAGTTGACAAATTAGATGTACTACACAATTAAATATTAGCTATGAAAAAATCATTTTATTTATTCTTTTTAACAATTTTATTTACAACTTTTGGTTTTGTGGAAACTTCTTTCGCACAAAACACAAACCTTTCAAAGCGCGAACAGCGTAAGTTAGATCGTATTGAAGGTGAAAATGCTCAAATAGCAAATGTCAAACGTATGCTTGAAAACCAAAGTTTCACTTTCCATGCTTCACGACTTACATCTACAGGCATCGCTGCTATTTCAAACATCCGATTAAATGCTTTATGGTATGTAACTGTAAGTCCTAAACGCTTACAATGTTATCTACCTGTATACGGAACTGCAACTCCAATTTCGCAGCCTTCCGTTACGAGTAGAATGGATATTAAAACCAACAACTTTACCTATGAGGTAACTCCTCCTGGTGACAGACAAAAAAACTACCAAGTTAAAATTGTCACGAAAGACACTAGAAGCAATTCTATTTATACGCTTCTTTTCCTTATCCCAGAAGATGGAAGAAATGTAAGTGTAAATATCAGCTCTACATTTAATGCACCTGTAGTGTTTGATGGTTATATTTTAAATAAGTAAAATAATATAAGAGAGTGACCCACTTGGGGTTGCTCTCTTTTTTATATAATAAAACTGGGGCTTTACTGGGATTCTGCAAAGTCCCAGTAAAGTCCCAGTTTCTATTAAAGAAAAACAGCATGACCTATTAGTTCAATCTCAATTACTTATCAACACCAAGGCTATACCTCACCGCCACCTAGTGCGCGATATAGATCTATCACACCTTGAATCTCGCCAAAGCGATCTTCTGTAGCCGATAGCTCTGTCTGTAATAGACTCAACTGTGCTGTAATAACCTCTAAGTAGCTATACTCACCACTTCGCATCAACAACTCTGCCGTACGAACGGCTTTCTGTAACACCTCTAATTGTAGGTTATTATGATCTATGCGTCTCTTTGCGCTCTGCCATGATATGAGTGCCGCATTAACCTCGTTTCCTGCATCCAGCAACGACTGCTGAAACGCCAATAACGCCTGCTCCTGCTGTGCCTCTGATATCTTAAGTTGTGCCCTTAAAGTACCACGATAAAAAAGTGGTTGAACAAAAGAGCCTATAGCACTATACAACATCTCCCCAGGATTAATAATTGAGCTCGAATTATTAGTAAAACCAGCGCTTCCACTCAGTGTTATTGATGGATATAAGCCCGAACGTGCCTCGTTTGTAGCGTAAAACATCTGTGCCAAATAATACTCCGCAACACGCACATCAGGACGATTACTCAATAACTGCATAGGCACCCCAACCGATATCTCGCTAGGGAAATTAACATCATTAATCGAATCACGTTTAATAGTAGCTGACGGAGTAGCCAACAATGTCGACAGCGAACTCTCCAACAAAGCTATTTGCTCTTCGATAGTTACGATGCTAGTCTCCAACGCAATCTTGTTAGCCTTACTCTGCAATACAGATGTTTGGTTGACACGACCAGCTCTCTTTAGAACATCCAAAACGCGAAGGTTATCCTCCCAGTTTTGTAACGTACGACGGCTTATATCTAACTTCTCATCGAGAGTTAACAGCGTATAGTAGTTATTAGCGATGGTCGCTATC
>JAWXTP010000157.1:0-6210 GCA_044433415.1 Rikenellaceae bacterium | reverse complement strand
AAAATCAAGGGAGGCTCTAATAGCTAGGCTTTAAACGATTTCTAATTTTAAAGCCTTAGATTTTGATTTTATAAAATAAGCCATAGCGGTTCCTATGGCGCATTTTATAAAATTAAAAGATGAGACTTTAAAATTTGAAAGCGTTAAAGCATAGCTATTAGAGATTCCCTAGACCATTCTTGAAAAAAGAGGACAGCCGTGGACGCTAACATTAATCTCCATGCAGCATCGAGCTGCATGGAGATTTTTTTTAAAATAACTAGCTGGGTCAACTGGGTCGAGCAGGGTCAAACTGAGTCGAACAGGGTCGCGACAAGCGACTGAATGATTATAGTTGTAATTTTTTGCGATTATTTTATTATTATTTAGTCGCTTGTCGCGACCCCTTTGACCTTTACGACCCCTTTTAACCCTCCAACAATCTTTCAAGCAATCTTTCCACGCTGTTATTTTCAAATAAAAATCGACAAATTTTGACAGTTTAAATTAGCATAATTATATAAAATTATTTATCTTTGTCAAGAACAAAATAATATAATTATATAAGATAGAAAGATATAAAAAATACATATTTAATTAATTAGCGTTTGCTATTTATTCGAAATACTCCGAAAACTTGGTCGTTAGAAGAAGTATCAACAAGAATAAGTTCAGTAAATGCCTACGTTTTGCGTGGGCTGAACTTGTCGTTGATACGGGCTAGACCAAGTGCCTCGGGGATTGATAAGGGATGTTCACGCATCTTTTTCTTTAGTTTGAGGCATTGTTTTTATTTGTAATCTCGAAAGGTTAGTTATCGCGCAATCGTGCAATATATGAAATATATTAATCCTCTTTTTTTTACTTCTACTATAAATAGAGTCACACAAAGTGTTGTACACATAAAATCATCTACAAACTGCATAATTAATATTCATATTGATATTGATAAATTTAAGAAAACTATTGATACGTGTAAAACTTATACACTTTTTATGTCGTGCATGATTATTTTTACTCGTCGATTTATTTCTCACCATTTCCAATGAATTACTCAGCTACATGCAAAATATTAAAACCAAATTATTATTGGTACCAACAACACATTTCATAAATAAATGCTAGCCACTTCCATACTTCATGTAAAAGCTGAGTTAGAAATGTAACATATAAAACCGACTGAGGAACGGCTAATAAGCCCTCAAACTGAAAATGAAAAGAAATATAATATGTACATTATTTATATTATTTGCACAATATACATTATTTGCACAAACACAAACTGAAATAATTGCAGGATCACAGATATTAATAGACACCATATATTATAATTATGATTGGAAAGTTGTTTCTTCTAAAATTACAGCTGATTATTATAGGGTTAAAGTAAATTCTGACCGTGATATTGATAAGCGATTTAATGATTATTTTATAACAGGTGAATTGCAGTCTAAAGGTGGGTATATATCAATGGATAATATTGATGACTCAAATACAGTATTTGATGGCAAATGTGTTATATATCATAAAAATGGAAATATTGCTAGTGAAAGAGTATATTTAAACGGTGAACTCAACGGTAAATTTACTGCTTATAACGAAGATGGTTCAATTAAATCTCAAGCTAATTTTGCTAATGGCAAAATAGATGGGGTTTATACTAAATATACTGAAGATGGATTAAGGATTCAAATTCAGTATAATAATGGTGTAGCTGAGGAGTTTTACACTGTATTAAATAACAATAACTGTATAATGAAATTTAATACTAGCACAAATGAACCTATCTGGGAATCCCCATTAATTAATGAACGAGAAAAAATCCATATAGATGGAGAAGCTGTTCAATATTATAATAAAAATGGAATAAGAGTTTGCGCATCTAATTCATCAGTAAAAGATTATGGTAAATATTATCATATATATATTGTTATAGAAAACAATTCTCTTGCTTCAATCGAGTTTGATCCAACAACATCTATAAACGCTACCTCAATTAATAAATATCAAGAAATACAAGAAATAAGAGTCCTTTCAAGTTATGATTATATGAAAAAGATTAAGCGATCTCAGAATTGGCAAACAGCATTGCTTGCTATATCTGAAATTTCAGCTGCATCACAAGCTGGTTATAGTACTTCAACAACACAATCAAATACGTATTCAAATGGCTCTATGTATGCCTATGGAAGCAATGGTAATGCTTATGGATCGTACTCAGGAAGTTCTAAAACAACTTTATCTACAAAACAATACGATGGTAATGCAGCATATCAAGCTAAAGTTATTGCAAATAATAGAATTGAAAATATTGAGTCTTCTTTTTTAAAAGAACGACGTATAAAAGAAGAAGAATATTTAAAAAAGACAACAATTATGCCAACTGAAATCATTTCAGGCTACGTAAATATAGAACGTCGTAATAGTGATAATAGTATCAATGTTATAATTAATATAAATAATGCAGATTATATTTTTGATTGGTTAAGTGATTGATATATTTAGGGTTTGATTTTTTTTGGATATAAAAAATAGCGTTATAATAAAAAAGAAGTATCACAACTAATAATATTATTAGTACATATATTAGTTACATATTTCCAAAAAAATGTTATTAACTTTGTGCCATAAAAAAGTACCAGTTTTTAATTATTATCAAAAACGCCCATGTAACACGTGCTACATGGGCGTTTTGAAAAGCTATTACTAGAGTCAATATCTACAACAATGCCTCATTAGTTCCACCATCAACATCTGTTTTATAAAGCTGCCAGAAACGACCTGTATGCTCATTATCTTCTGTGTTAGCATAGATAATCTCGTCATTACCAACAAAACAAACTGCCGATGCAGAAGCACTCAACAATAAATCTAGACTTCCAGTTTCAGCATTATAATGATAAATACCAGCATTATATGTTTCAGTATCAGCATCTGAACAAATATAAACCTCACCATCTAAATTACTTATTCTCACGAAAGGCACTCCTTCAACAAGTGTTTGAGTTTCTTTAGTTTCTAGATCCACCTTTACAAGGTCAGTAGAAGATGTAGAATAATCTAAGCAATAAAGCTCACCGTCTTCTGTAATAGTGTAAGTAAAGTTCAATTTCGAGTCAAATATTAATTCAGAAGTGCTTGTATCACTAAGGTCTATACATTTAAGCTGAGATCTGAAATATCCATCATTAAGGTAAGCCTGATAGTAAATCTTACCGCCTGAAACCCAAAATAGACTTAAACAAGCATAATAAACCATTTCATCACTGCTACCATCTAAACCCATGCTATAAATACCTTCTTCGCCAGATATTACGCTATAATATATTTTATCATCATATACACAATATTCATATACCGCACGATCAGTAAGTTGATGTACATCTCCACCACAAGAACACACACGGTGAAGGCGTCCTGAGCGACTTGTATTAACAACATCGTAAGGCAGATAGTAAAGGTAACCATCTATAACCTGTAAGTTAAAAAATCCTATGTCTGATGTGTCGCCTGCTGAGATTCTAGCAGATTCATCTAACACTAAGGTCTCACCTGAAACGCGGTCTTTACGATAAAGTTTTGCCCCGTCGCTATCATATTTACAGCCATAAATATAATAATCATCACCTGTTGATATTCCGCAGTTTTTCTGATTAGACGTTGCCGTATTTGCTGACACAGCTTTAAAGTCTACTGTATTGTTATTGTTTGGGTTGTCATTAATACAACTAACCATTAATGTCGCAATTGCTGCAACTGTTAAAAATAAGTTTTTCATATTTTGATTTTATTAATTGTGCAAATAAGTTTTTAACAACCACAAAGATAACGCTTATATTTAAAAAAGGAAAACTTACTTTAACAAAACTTCTAAAATCGAGTATTAAAACTTATTGCCTTGTAAAAATATCTTTTTGACACTATTATTACCTTGTAAAAATTACTTTTTATCACTATCTTTGCCTTGTAATTATGTCAAATACTATAAAAATTGATTCAAGAAAATGAAAAATATAAATTATATACATAGAACTATAGATTCAGCCCTTGTTAATTGGACTAGCGATAACAAGAGAAAACCTCTGCTTTTACGTGGTGCGCGACAAGTTGGTAAATCGTCAGCTATCAGAAACTTAGGAAATAATTTTAAATATTTCGTAGAAGTTAATTTTGATAAAAGCCAAGATGTGCACACTCTTTTTAAACAGAACTTATCACCAAAAGAAATATGTGAACAACTATCATTAATATACAACACTCCTATAATAGCAGGTGAAACGCTTCTTTTTTTTGATGAGATTCAATCATGCGAAGCAGCAATATCTTCACTTAGGTACTTTTATGAGGATTATCCAGAACTGCATATTATTGCAGCAGGGTCATTGTTAGAATTTGCTTTAGAGAGCCTTGCTTCATTTGGTGTTGGCAGGATACGCTCTATGTATATCTACCCTTTCTCTTTTGAAGAGTTCTTGTTAGCTTGTGGTGAGAGAGCATTATGGGACGCTATTTGTAAAGCCTCAGCAGATAAACCTTTATTAGAACCAGTACACCGCAAGGCATTATCACTTTTGAAGAAGTTTTTCATTTTAGGAGGCATGCCTGAGGTGATTTCTGCATATACCGAAGGAGCTCAAATGCTAGAGTGTTTAAGGATTATGGATGATTTAATTATTTCATACAAAGATGATTTCTCAAAATATAATAAGCGTATACCCGAATCAAGAATTTCTGAGGTATTCGACTCTGTTGTGATGAATTCAAGTAAACCTTTCGTCTATGCAGGTGCGGCTAATGCCAATACAAAACAGATAAAGGAAGCCTTAGAATTACTAGTAAAAGCAGGACTCGTTATTCCAGTAACTCACTCTTCATCTAATGGTATACCACTTGGTGCAGAAATAAATTCTAAGAAACGCAAAATGTTGCTTTTTGATACGGGTTTATTTCAAAGAATGTTAGGTCTTGATTTATCGGAATTGATTTTATCAGATGATTTAGAAGTTGTAAATAAGGGATCAATTGCTGAGATATTTGTTGGCTTAGAGTTACAGAAAAATAGCTCTCCTTACTCAAAAGATGACTTATACTTCTGGAAGCGAGAAGCCAAGAGCAGTAATGCAGAGGTAGATTACGTTTTTCAGCATGGTGAACAAATTATTCCTATTGAAGTAAAGTCAGGAATAAAAGGATCTATGCAAAGTATGCACCAGTTCTTAAAAGAAAAAGAATCTATATTTGGCATTAGATGTTCATCTGAGAACTTTAGTAAATTTGATAACATAAAAGTTGTGCCTCTATATGCAGCAGGCATAATACAAAAAAAGTAATTTTGTTTTTGTGTTTTTTTGTTATAACTTTGAATCCAGAGCAATACTTTAAAGCAGTGTAAAATAATTACTAACTAAAAGACTAAATTTATGAAGAGAATTATAAAAAAACATAAAAAAATTATATATAAGAGTGTTTTCTATGGCTGTTTAGTAATTGTTTTATTAGCTAGTTGCAATACTCAAACTTCAAGTAACATCTCAGTAAACAACATAGTCGTGTCGCATAGTGATGAATATTTTGATTTTAATAGTATTTTAAATTACTCTCATTGTGTCATCTTAGAAACTTCAGATGAAAGTCTCATAGGCTATATTAATAAAGTTCAAATCAAAAACCAGATTATATATATTTCAGACGTACAATCCAATACTATTTCTTGCTTTAACTTAGACGGTTCCTTCCTTAAAAAAATAAATAAAAAAGGACAAAGTAAAAGTGAATACCTACAGTTAACTGACTTTGAAGTCATGAATAATGGAAATATAGTTATTTATGATGGAGTGAAAGGCTGTATACTAGAATATAATGATGACTCACTTGTATCATTAAAGCAAGTTGTAAATGGTGGTGTAGCCTTTAAATTATTAAAAAACGATTTATTAGCAATAAATTTAGGAAATGGAATAAGTACATCTGAAAAAAATGAAAACCACAACTACCTATGTGTTAATAATAAAAATAATATAGTTAAAAAAGAGCTCCTTTTCAATGAGGCTTATCTTGGGAGGCGATTTGCTTTTGGAGAGAGAAAATCTTATTTTTATCAATTTGGCGACATCCTATATATGACATCTATAATGGATGATGTTGTTTATAAGCTAGATGAAGAAAAAGGAGATATTCTTCCTTTTGTGCAATTTGATCTTGGTACAAAAAGACCAAATCATAATACAAGTA
>JAWXTP010000156.1:0-6212 GCA_044433415.1 Rikenellaceae bacterium | reverse complement strand
AGACATACCGATAATAATTGCTAAAGATAAAGGATACTGTAAATCAGAGCCCATATCAACACGGTTAAGGAAAGGAACCAGCGCTAGGATAGTTGTAAGGGAAGTCATAATGATAGGTTTCAAACGACTGTGACCACCTACAAAAACCGCCTTAAGCACAGGCATTCCTTCTTTACGTAATCTGTTTATAGTATCGACTTTCAGAATGGAGTCATTAATAATAATACCACTCATGACGACTATACCTATCAGTGACATAAGGTTAAGACTTTCACCTAATATCCAAAGTCCAAGCATAACCCAGAATAAGTCAATAATTATCTCAGAAAGAATAATTAGAGGCTGTACTATGCTCTCAAACTGAGCTGCTAAGATGAAGTACAACAAAGAAACAGCAACAAGTAAGATAATCATTAACTCCGACACAGTTTCTCTACTAGTGAAGTACTCACCTGTATAAGTCACAAAGAAATCGTCTTCATCTTTGATAACCTCATCAATTTGAGCCATTACCTGCTCAAGATTAGGATTTTCTGTTTCAATTACTATAGGGTAATAATCTCCTGATCTTCCCGAATGTAGACGTTTGAAATCTTCACCCTTTACCTCTTTAATAATTAGGCTAAGAGGAATTTCTATACCTTCTGTATTTGTAACTTTACCTGCTAGTATATCTGAACTTTGAATATAATCCTCACCTGTTGTTACAGGAATAGAGTAACTACCTTGACTTATGGTAATCAATTCATTATCACTTATTAAGCTACGCAATTTTGAATTAACTTTTTCAAAGCTAACATTATATAAACTCATAGATTCAACATCAGCTATATAACGTATATTTTGCTCCTTTACTACAGGTGCTATCTCTATATTCGGAACTCTAGAAAGTAATTTGTCTATTATTCTTTCTATATCTTCAACAGTAAGCTCCTTGCCACTTCGTTTTTGAAGTTCAGCAACCAATGCATCTTCTTTTTCAGAGAATATCATATCAAAGATATTACCTGATACAGCAAATTCTACGACACCTACAGGGTAGTTCTTAGCAATAAACGCCTCTACTTTCTTTTGTACACGGGCTAAAGTTTCATCGTCTTTAGTTTTAATGTAAACTATACTTTCAGAAGGTGTAATATCTTTAGTGTGAGACATTAAAAATTGTTGAGAGCCTACCATAGAGGTAGATTGCTCTACATCTTCGGCTATATGAAACAGAATCTCACCTATACGTTTATCATTCTCATCCAGAGAAATACCACTATTCCAATCTATAGTCATAATAGCATCATCATGTGATATTGTAGGTAAGCTCGCTTTATCAATTTCAACATATACAAAGTAAGCTGCTGGAATAAGAAGCAAAAATGCAAATAACATAATTCCACGTCTACGTAAAGTAAATTTTAAAGCCCATTCGTAAGGACGATAATAATTTATGTTTGTAAATCGCTCTAAGAATTTATTTGTAGAGTTAACAGTTTTGTTTTTATAGAATTGATAAAAGTAAACAGGTATAGCAAGCACAGAAACAAATAGAGAAGAAAAAAGAGCTATAGTAACTGCCATTGCTTGGTCAAAGAATAATGCCCCAGAGATACCACTAAGGAATACTAAAGGTAGGAATACCGAACAAGTAGTAAGTACAGAACTTAACATAGGTGTAAATACCTCACCTACAGCTTTAGCAATAGCATCTTTTAGAGGTAGCTTCATCTGCCACTTCTGCATTATGTTGTCTATTACAATGATGGAGTTATCCACCATCATCCCGACTCCCAGTACTAAACCAGATAGAGAGATAATATTAATTGTAATTCCTATTACATGGAATACAAGTAAAGTTACTATCAGCGCTAAAGGTATAGTGATAATAATAAGCATAGGTGAACGGAAGTCCTTCATAAAGAAGAAGATAATAAAACATGCCAAAAGAGCACCTACTAATAAGTTATTTTCAAGGTTATTGATAGAGTAAGTCAGAAGTTTTGTTTGGTCACGAGTAATCTCAAACTTAATTTCTGGATATTCTTTCTCAAAATCCTCTATTAGCTTATTCATGCTTTCTTGCAGGCTTTCCATTTTTGAATCGTTCTGCTTGATAATAGCCATAGTGACACTATTTTCTTTGCCACTTCTTACAAGACCTTGACGTTTTGCAGGTTTTTCTATTACCTCACATAAATCTTTAAATTGGAAAATCCTACCATTATGGTTAATATAGATATTCTCTATATCTTCTTTAGACTGAATATCAGAGTCAAAGTGAATATTGTAACGATACTGGCCATCCTTGATACTTAGCGCTCCTAACGTTACATTATTATCATTAATAGCACTTTCTAAAAAAGAGATATCCTTACCCATAGAGGTAAGTTTCTTATAGTCAGGCACTATTAAGATTTCAGGTGTTACAATACCACTTACGTCTACCATAGCAACATCTTTTTGTTGCTCTATACGTTTAGCTACTACTTCATTTGCAAAATTACCGAGCTCAGTAAATCGTACATCTGCTTCTGGCAAGCCCTCCTCTGTAGATTCCTTGCTCTTACGAACTGTTAGGTTTAGGTAAAATGCAGGGATATCTGTAGCACTAGCTTTTAGTACTTTAGGTCTTTCTATATCTGAAAGAGAAGAAGACATAGCGCGGTCTATTTTTTCATTTACTTCGATAAAGGCAATATCAATGTTACTACCGGGCTCAAAGCTCATGAATATACTACCTGCATCACTACGTGACTCACAGGTAATATTTTTTAGACCTATCACCTGCATAAGTTGATTTCTCACAGGCTTCACTATTCTTTCTATTTCTCTAACCGATGCACCAGGGTCGTTTACTTGCACTGTAATTTGAGGGATATCAATATCAGGCATTAAAGATACTGGTAAGTATCTTAAAGCAACAAAACCTAGCACTATTATAGCTATCACTGTCATAGTCACAGCTATAGGGCGTTCTATTAGTCGTTTAATCATAATTGTCTGATATTTATTCCTTATTTCTAGGTTTTACTTTTGTACCATCTGCAAGGTTCAGATTACCAGATGTGATAATCACATCATTAGGAGATATTGTAGTTTGTTTAACAGCATTACCTGTAATGACGTGAGAGTCAATGTTAGACATCATAACATCTACATAAGTCCATACAGCAACACCATCTATTAATCTAAATACAACGAAGAAACCATCACGTGAGACAACAGCATCTTTAGGTACAACAAACATATTAGGTATATCACGCTCAACAATTAGCTTAACATTCATACCTTCTATAAGTTTATTGTCGCTATTTCTTAAACGAGCACGAATTTTAATTTGACCTTCCTCATCTACTACAGGGTTGATTTCTGTAATTCTACCATTATATTTTCTAGTTTCGTCAACAAATAAAGAAACATCTATATTTTGACCTACAGCGATTTCTGAAAGCTCAGCTTCTAGCAGGTTAAATTCAACATTAAAATAAGTGTCATCTATAATAGTACAGAATTGGTCACCACTAGGTTTCTCATATTTTTTAGAATCCATATTACCTATACGGCCTGCAAAAGGAGCGTATAAATAACAACCGTCAAGGCTTCTTTGTGCTTCTTCTAGTGCATATACAGAACTGTTATATCCAGAACTCATCTTACTGTTTTTAAGTACTAAATCAGGCACTTTCGTTGTGTCCGCTTCATATCCCTGACCTATAACATTATCTATTAAGTCCATATACGACTTTTCAAGATCTTGTTTAGCTTTTTCTAATGCAATACGTGCATTTTCTGTATCTAGGACAGCTAATAATTCTCCTTTTTTAACTAAAGTACCATTATATACCTTGATTTCACTAATATCCCCATCAGATGTGAAGTTCAAGTTGCTTATTTCTACGGCACGTAGTTTACCGTTACAAGTGATTTGTTTATTGAATGTACCTCTTTGCAGGTTTATAGTATCCACAAGATTAACACGTTCTTTAATTTCAGATTTAGACATTGTTTCTTCCTTTTTTTCTTTGTCTGAAGTTCCGCAAGAGCAAAGGAACGCTAGAAATGCTATAGTAGCTATATTTTTTATCATAGTTATTTAAGTTTATTGTTCAATTAATTTATCAAATTCGGCAGATATATCATATCCTTGTATGTAGTTGTAAAGAGATACTTGTTGAATCTCATAGTAAGACTCCCAGAAAGTTTCTAGTTCACTTATATAAGATGTTAATGCATCGTCTTTCTCTTCAATTGCTGTATTTAGTTCAGTAACAGTGATAGTACCATTTTCAAAACGTTTTGTAGTTATTTGATAACGTTCGTTTGCTATAGAAAGAGCTAATTCAGCATTTTCACATTGTGAAATCTGGTTATTAAACTGCATTACCATAACTCTAATATCTTGTACAAACTCTAATTCATCCAGTTCAGACTGTGTTCTTGTTAGCCTTTCTTGTGCTTGAGCCATCTTTACTTGACCACGGCTCATACCCCAGTCATAAATAGGTACAGAAAGTGTTATTCCAACAATTTCACGGTCTATAAGACTGCTGTAAGCTGATTTTATGGTTGCAGCAGATTGAGAGAAACCTAAGTTAGCATTCAACGTAATTTGCACTCCCCTATCTGCTTTTGCCTCGGCTACAGTTTGCTCAGCATAAAGAATTGCTAACTCTTGAGTAATTCTATGCGAAGAGTTTGTGTAGGCCTTTTCTAGAACTTCGTCTGCTTTAAGCGAAATGCTAGGTATTGATGATGGCGCAACTAATGTTATCTTTTCACTATCAACACTTGCTATACCTAAATATAAAGTAAAGTTAAATTTTGCAGTATTTAATGCTAGTTCATAGGTGTTTATCGCCATTTTGGCATTTACCATAGATAATTCTAACTGTAACAAATCACTTTTAGTAACTGTAGTTATTTCATAACGTTTCTTAGCTATCTCGTAAAGACGTTCTGTGTCTTTATAATTGTCTACGGCTTTTTCATAATCAGACTGTGCAGATAGGACGTTAAAGAAAAATTGCGTGGTTGCAAGAGTTATACCTTCCATAGTTTCAAGATATTCTCTCTTAGAGTTTTCATACTCTCTAGGCGCTGTTTTTTTCTCCCATTTTAAAGTATTAAAACCACGTATAGGTTGGTTGTAAGATAACGTTAAAGGGTTTGTCGTATAGGTTTTACTACTGTAGTCAAATTGGTCTAATCGCACAACATCTGTATTAAGAGAGATAGTACCACCTGTTAGTGCAATGTTCTGATCTATAGATACACTAAGGCTATTGCTTAATGAGTTGTTGGCTACGAAAGAAATCTCACCTGTGTCAGTATTTCTAACTTCAACTAAAGATCGGTCATAGTTGCCTACTCCTGCACTAAGGTTTAGTGAAGGCAAAAATTGAGCTTTGTAAGAACGGTAGCTCCAATAATCAGACATATACGTCAGCTGAGCCATTAGTGCATTAGGAGAGCTCACATGTGCTATTTCAATAGCTTGCTCCAATGTAATTGTACTAAACTGAAAATTATGCTGTGCATAAAGTGTTGTCATTACTGAGGAGGAAAGTAATAACGTTAGTAAATTTCTTTTTATCATAGTAATAGATTTAATTTATTTACTGTTGTAGGTGTTATATTAGGATTAACATTAATATCCCATAAGTGTTTTGTTAGTTTTACAAAGTAAAGCAAAAAAAATGAATAATCCAATAATTAAAATGTAAAATATACTTTTTTTTTAAAAAAACCTTCTTTAATTATTTCATTTTTAGGCTTCTAGCTATAATATTAAGGTGAGCCCTATAAACTGATTTTATTATATTTCTAACTTTAAAGTTTTAAATTTGGAGTTTTACAAATACAGGTATGGTGGTTACCACGACGTATTTGTAGAACTCCAAAGATGGAAGTGTTAAAATTTGAAAGCATCAAAATTCAGTTTCTAGAAAATTCTCTTGATAATCTACTCCAGCTTCTTCTTCTATAAATAAAATAGGAATTGAAATTTTTCCAGGTTCATTATGATGATTGTTGATTTTATAAATTGCCATTGCGACATTATAAACACAGAAGATTATAGAACTAATAAGAAGAATAGTGTCTATTACTTTACTACATGACAAAAATTCAAAAAAACCTCATAAATATATGAAATTCAATTAAATAAGTGTCTTAAAAATTTGTATAAGTCCCTGATTTTCAGTATCTTTATAGTTTAAAAACTA
>JAWXTP010000155.1:0-6230 GCA_044433415.1 Rikenellaceae bacterium | reverse complement strand
TAAAAGACTGATCTGCTTCATTTTCGTTTGATACCTTTGTATAAGCATCATTTGCGTATGATGGAGTCACCGTAAACGCTGACATACCTATCACTAGCGCACATGCGAAGGATTTTTTAATTAAATCCCTCCTGTTAGTCAAGTAATTATTACTCATAAATTTAAAGGTTTTTGGTTTAGTAAGGCAAAATAATTATTGGTGTATTTTTAAGAGTGGTGTTAAAAATATGGCAATAGTTGTTTTACGCTACTTTATTTGGTTGGTTTAATTGTTTTAAGGGGATTCGAATAATTGGTTTTGTTCATTCAAAAACTTCCTTGTTATAATGCAAAATCTTATTTCACATAATTTTTTCCTTAATTAATCTTTTTTACTTCATCGGCAAATTCGGTTTTCTTCTTTTAATTTCTATTAAGGTGAGTTCTAAAAACTGGTTTAAGGTTTTTAAATCCTCTATTTAATTAATATTATTCATTATAGGATTTTTAGCATAAAAATCCCAAAAATGCATTTTTAACGTGCATCTCAAAACTCCTTAGAAAGACTTCAAAACATCAAACTTGAATACACTGCTGGTACAGTGCACACACATGCATGAACTCTAACTAAGATTACTCTTGTATTTCCCCTTATTTTATTACATTTTGTGATACCTAAGATCTACCCTCACAGTATATCTCATGTTTATTCCCCGAGACTTTCGTAGGATTAACCTACAAAATATATTGAAAAGTATACAACTATTCCCCCGAATGTGGTATACTATATGTAATGTTGCTAGATGTTAATAAAAACCATCTACAACTTTCGAATTATTGCCAAAAATAGACAAAAAAATATTATTTTCCAAATTTTATTAACATTTTCTTAATATTTATTTTGAACATTCTTTCTAACGCTTTATTAACCCCTTGCAAAATATTATTATTCAACATTTTACACACACCAACAAAAAGCAATGTATGATTATTAAAATCCCTGGAGTCGGGGAAACTCCAGGGACTAAAGGCGACTAACTTCATTTACAAAACTTTAAAAGTATACTATGAACTTAAACCTAGGGGGATGAAAGTTCTTTAAAGTTACGAAATCGGGGAAATTTCAATAACTAATAGCATTTACTTCATGTTAATAAGTACTAAAAGTACGCCTAACGAACTTCAAAACTACAGTTTATCAGTTCTTTAAATTTAGTCTTGGAATCGGGGAAATTCCAAGAACTAAAGTATATTCTTATGTACAGTAAGTTATAAAGGTAAAATTAAGAACTAAACTAGGGGAAGTTAATTCTTTTAAATTGTACGAACGAAGTCGGGGAAACTTCACAAACCAACAAAACTACCTTATCTTAAAGAACATTAAATATCTCTTATTAGAAGTTATAAGTAGTGTAAAACAATTATTCTACACTACTTAATAACTAGGTTTAAATAATTTTAAAACTTATTTTTAAAATTAGAAGCCGTAAAACCCTGTTATAAAAAACTTCCTTTAAAACTCCACCTCTCAAACCAAGAAAAACGGAATCCCTATTATTTGTTTTAAAAGTTTCTGAGGTCTTCAACCTAAAAACCTCAGAAACTATATGACGACTACTTACAGATATAAAAATAGTATGATTCCAACAAACTTAACAACACTTCATAGTTTAACCTTAACTTAAGAAGCCCTTTACTTTATCAAATAGTCGTCACTGAATAATTCATAATGTCATATTAAGCACTTATTCTATTGCATCGATTACGATTTAATTACAGGTGCAAAGTAAGGAGATTGATGTTAACAAATCCATTACAAAACCCCTTAATGAGGTATTAATATTTCTATTAAAATGCTATTAATGGTAAAAAAAGATAAAAAAACTGCATTTTTTCTTAATATTAATGTGATTTTTATTGAAATTACATTAAAAATTAGTGCAGAAATAGGAGTTGCAAGAGCAATTAAAAGTATACTGCATAGAGGTAATACTGCTGAGTTTTGATAAAATCACCAGGGTCAAACAGGGTCAAAACAGGGTCAAACAGGGTCGCGACAAGCGACTAAATTATTGTACTTATATTTTTTTTTGTGATTATTTTATATAATCTTTAATCGCTTGTCGCGACCCTGTCCGACCCAGTTTGACCCTGTTCGACCCAGTTTTTGACCCAGGCAACTATTTTGGAAAAAACCCATGCAGCTCGATGCTGCATGGGTTTTAACATTAGCGTCCACGACTGTTCGCTTTTTCCAAGAATGGCTTAGATTTTTTGCGTTTTTTGAAGTTTCAAGCGGAGCAGCCTCGACGGCTGTGAGCATTGGAACTTTAAAAAAGGTGAAAAATGTAGGCCGTTATTGGGAAAAGCCTGAAACCATGTCTCAAAGCTACTTCCAAGTCATCTCATAGTCGCCACCACCATATATAGAGTAGTAAGGATTCTGATAAAGCACTGCTGAATCCCAGTTAGTAGTACCATCCTCATTATTTGTTGTAGTGATAAGAATCTCGTCAGCAGGAACAGCAGTTAAATAACGAGGTACTTGCCAGCTGTAACCATCATATAAAGTATGAGTAGAAACAATTCTATAAGGACGAATATAGTCACTTTCTTCTTTAGGACTTACAGAAGCATAGTTTACATTAGCATTTGTATACTCTTCATTTTCCCATAGGTCACCACCCCAGAAGTTACAACCTTCAGGAATATATTTATTATTATCATTAATTTGGTCAAGAGCTCTCCAACGCTTAAGGTCATGCCAACGTAAACCTTCTGCCATTAACTCTATACGACGTTCACGACGTATATTATAAAGTGTTGCATCAATTACTGATTTTGCAGAGTATTTAGCCCAGTCAACCTCTTGAGCCATATCTGTAGCAGCAATAGTTTCATCTATAGAGCCTGTAATACCAGCACGTGTACGAAGTGCATTCCAGTAAGTGTAACAGTTAGCATCTAAAGAACTGTTTTTCATGTAGTAAGCCTCCATATAGTTAAGGTAAGCCTCAGCAGCTCTAAAGATTACGAAGCCTGCATAAGATTTACTATTAGCCGACTCTTTGAAGATACCACCATGGTCATTAATGTTATAACTATAAGTTTTACGGTTACGATAACCTGTAACATCTTTAATTTTAGTGTTTGTATCAAAAAGGTCTGGTGCATTGAAATAAGTAACTGCACTTCCTGCTGCTAAATCTGCGGCACTATAAGTCCAATAAGGACTAGAATTACCAAACATAAATAGTTGAAGACGTTCGTCACGGTTTTTCTTAACATCATCTATACTAAGGTCACCTTGATACTCTGCTTGACCTTGTGCAGAATAGATAGGAAAACCACCTTTAGTAAGGTAAGTCTCAACAGCATCTTTTGTGAAACCACAACCACCACCAGCACGGATGTAAGAAGTAGCTGTGTGATATAAGCTATAATCAGCACTGTAGTCTTTCCACATAAGAACCTCAGGATAAACTGAAGGATCATCAACGGCGAACATTTCAAAGTAGTCATTCCAACCATTAGCAACACCATTAGATGGCTCAATAACGCCTGAGTTAGGAGTTAAAGCAACATTACTAGCAACTTGCTCAGCAGCTTCGATAGCTTCACCTAAGAAAAAGTCAACTTCTTTTTCTAGAGTTGTTGTTCCGTTAGGAATACTATACTCTGGATAGTAACAATAACCCTTACCTTCACCTGGCCAACCTGGACCACCTGGTACGTAAGGAGTACCTGCATGATATCTTTCCCAACTAGCTTCAAATAAAGCAACACGAGATTTGAATAACAAAGCTACATTTTTAGTAATACGGTTCTTGTCATAGAAATTATCAAATAACAGGTCTATAGCTTTATCTAAGTCACTAAGGATAAAACGAACAAACTCATTACGAGGGTAACGTTTTTCTGCTTGTACTAGAATTTCCATATCATCAGGAAGAACTTCTGTAATAATAGGGTTGTCACCAAAAGAAACTAACTTATTATAGTTTTGTTGAGCTCTAATAAAGTACATCTCTCCTAGGTAATGGTCAACTGTTGTAGAAGGAGTAAGTTTACCTTCTGCTAAACGAGTCTCTACCATTTCAAAGAAATAGTTAGCATTACGTATAGTTGTGAAAGTCCAACCTCCTGTAGCTGGAGTTGTATAAACATTGTCTTTCCAAAGTCCTTGAGGATTAACTGCTGATGACACCATATTGTCTGAGCCATATTCAGCGTAAGGACCAGGACCTGTGTGATAGTCATAAGCATAAGGACCAGAGAACGAATACCTTGCAATAGTGTAAGCTGCTAAGTCAGCTTCTGTAGAAAAATAATCAGCATCTGTCAATGAAGATTGTGGAGTCATATCAAGATAATTGTTACAAGAACTAACTGCAACGACACTTGATAATAGGCCTAAGCCTAAAAAATATTTTTTTATATTTAATCTCATCTTTATAAGTATTAGAAGTTAATATTTACACCAAGAGACAAAGTTCTTGAAAGTGGATAAACCTGACCTTGACCATTAGCTCCTGAAATTGCTTCTGGGTCAAACATAGAAGCCATAGGTGTTAATGTTAATAAGTTGTCAGCTGAGAAGTAGAATCTTAAAGAAGAAATACCAATTTTATCTAAGTTAGCTTGAGATAAAGAGTAACCAACTTGTAAGTTTTTCAAACGTACATAAGCTGCACTTTGTAAATATCTAGTTTGTGTTTTTTGGTTTTGAGAATAATAATCAAATGTAGGAGCTGCATAATATGCATCATAGTTAGCACCTAGAGGAGATGAGTCATCTCTCCAGAAGTCCATATGTTCATCAAAACACATAGATTGTTGGAAGTTGTTCCATACACCATAGAAGTATTGAGCACCCGCTGCATAGTCGCGTTTACCTACACCTTGCCAATACATACTTAGGTCAAACCATTTGTATTTAAAGTCCATAGTTACACCAAAACAATATCTTGAAGTACTGTTACCTATAACTCTATAGTCACCAGAATCTTCTAATGTACCTTCACCTGTAGAAACTTCACCGTCACCGTCAATATCACGATACATGATATCACCAGCACCAAAACCAGAACCTAGAGAAGTTTGTTTAGAAGCTGCAAGGTGAGCTTCCATTTCTGCATCACTTTGTGCGATACCTACAGTTTCATAACCCCAAATTTCACCTACTTTTTTACCAGCATACCAAGTACTGATAGAGTTAGTGAAGTTGTTATATTTTGTAATCTCTTGTTGAGCATCATAGATAGTACCTCTAACACCATAAGAGAAGTCACCTATTTTATCTCTCCACGATAATTCAAGTTCCCAACCGTAAGATTTCATCTCAGCGTTGTTTGTATTAGGAACTGAAGTACCAAGAGTTAAAGGAAGGTCGTCAGCAGGTCCAATCATATCAGATGTGATACGCTCAAAGTAACCACCACCACCTGTAAGGCGATTGTTAAATAATGCAAAGTCAAGACCAACTTCATAAGAAGTTACAGTTTCCCAAGTTAGAGAAGAACTAATAAGACCTGGAGCAGATGCTGTATTTTGTTTAGCACCGTCATACATCCAACCACTATTACTTAAACCTGTAGACATTGTTGCATAGAAAGGATAGAAGCTAGAAGTATTAGTGTTACCTAACTGACCCCAAGAAGCTCTTAATTTAAGTGTAGATACTACATCTTTAAGAGGCTCAAAGAAATCTTCTTTAGCAATGTTCCAACCTAGAGAGGCTGAAGGGAACACTGCCCAACGTACGTCTTCAATGAAACGAGAAGTACCATCATAACGTGCATTAAGTTCTAATAGATATTTACCTTTGTAGTCATAGTTGATACGTCCAAAGAAACCAGCTGTAGCCCAATTTTGATAACCTGCTGCAATACCTGACTCAACAAAAGAGTTAGAAGTATTGATAGTAGGAAGGTTAGGTGTCACAAGATCCTGAGCAGTGATTTTCATATTTCTATAATCGTAATACTCAGTATTAAAACCACCTAACACTTTGAAAGTGTGACCTTTATACTCTTTAGTGTAGTCAGAGAATAAGTTAAAAGTATAGAAATCTGTAGCATAAGTATTTTCTGTAACTTGGCTATAACCAGCAGCAGTAACACCACCAATAAACTCAATCTCGTTAGCAGTACCTGTAGCATCATAACTATAAACTGGTAAAATTTCTGCGTGAGCATGGTAGTTAGTAACTTTCATAGAACCTTCAGCTGTGATATTCCATCCTTTAATAG
>JAWXTP010000154.1:0-6237 GCA_044433415.1 Rikenellaceae bacterium | reverse complement strand
TTTACCTCTACTTTTTGTTGCTCAGGCATTACAGGCTCTGGTTTAGGTTGAGATTTAAGATACTCACCATATCTGTCTAACTCCTCTTTCCAATATACAGGGTTACCAGCATATTTTTTAGTAAGTTCAGCACGTCTTTCGTATTGGTCGTAAGTGTTACCATCCAAAGATTTGTGAGGGTTATGACGTTGTACACCATCATAAGGAAGGTTGAAGTCTACCCAAGTGTAAATAGTTTTCCATTCTTTCTCTGTAAGTTCCACTCCGTGGTGACCTTTACGTAACATCTGTATCATCTCACTGTTATCTACGTGATACTCATAAGGATTAAGTACAGCCATCTCAGCCTCAGGACCTTGGCGGTAGAAGTAAGGGTGGAAGTTTAAGTAAGCCTTAGACCAGTAGTGTTGACCCCAAGCTACTAGAGAGTCCATGCGGTTCTCTGCGAAGTCCATACCTCTATAGCTGTTTATACGACCTTTAGAATAGTTTATGCCACCTGCTGCTTTTGTATCATTGTGACAAGCTAAACAAGCGCGGTCAAGTATTGGTTGTATCTCTCTTTCGAAAGTGAAAGGACGAACACCACCCTCTGGTTCAACAATATCTATAGGATCTTGTTGAGAAGCCATAACACGCTTAGGAATAGCTATGCTGTTTTGGTCTTCATGACAACCTACACAAGAAACTACCTCACCAGGCATAGCTGTTAACCAACTACGCATAAGCTGAACAGCAGCACCTGTAGAGTCTATAGGTTGTAAAGAAATAGGAGTATTTGCAGGGATGTTAAATAGAGCCGAACCGTCAGGATTTACATCTACAAGACCTAGCTCACGTTTAATTTCCCAACCTGATTGAATACCATTATTCATGTGATCAGAAGGAGAATCCCAGTAAGCATATTCATAAGACATAACTCTAAACTGCTTCACAGTACCTCTAGGAACACCTACAAGACCTTCACCTTCATAGATATCTTGGATAAATACTGTAGCTTGCTGAGGAGTATCAGCAACTTCCATAGGAGTTTTCTCAGGAATCACGGCAGGTATCTCACGCTTCATAACGGGCATAGGCCATATTAAACCTTCACCTTCAAACTCTGCAACCAGTGTTAAGTTGTCATAAATATCTGTTAAGTATATACCCCAAAGTGCTGTAGGCGATGGTTTTGCTGCTACTAAGTAGTAGTTGTCGCTTAAAGGCTGAGGAGAAATAAGTTTAGGCCATACATCATCTACTAGGCGGTCTTTGTAAGTGTCGTCAATTCCTTCTTTGCTTTTTAGAATTTCTTGAACCATACCTTCTTTACCTTTACGAGCTTTGCTAGGGTCAAAGATAATCATACGACCACTACGTACAGTGCCATGGTGACCAGAGATGATACCTACAAAACGGTTTTTGTTACCAGGTAGTTGTTTCATATCAAAAGTTGCGTTAGGGAAGATAGCTCCACTACCAACGTAACCTTTTTGTTCAGTACCGTCAGGATTCATAGTCATAACGATACGAGAGTAGTAGTGCATAAGGTCTGTATACTCCCAACGCGTAAACATCACTTTACCATTATGAAGAGTTGTAGCACTCCAGTTACAGTCTTGGTCGAAAGTTAAACGACGAAGTTGATTAGTCTCAGGGTCAAATAAACAATAAGTACTTACATAGTCTGCTCCTGATACACAAGGCACACCATTATAAGAGATATTAGAAGCAGTGACGATTTTACCGCTAGGAAGGTAAGTTGCATCAAAAAATTCTAGATCTGTATCATCTTTAATGTTAGTAACTTGCTTAGCATCAGAACCATCTAAGTTTACTTCAAATAGCTGAAATTGGTTTTTCTCGTTAGTGCTAGTAAATAATATCTTGTCAGCATTCCAGTGTAATTCAGGTTCTGAAATAGAACCTCCATTACTAGGTTTGTATATAGAGCGTTCTTGTAGCTCACCACGAAGGTTGCTAATCTCTATAATTTCTGAGTTGTGGCCTGTGCGGCGCGCTTGTAGTTGACTAGAATAGTTTGCAGGAGGAGTACCTAATAAAGGCGCACCTGCTGAACGAGCACTCTCATTTAAACCATAACGTGCAAGTACTATCTTGTCAAAATCTAGGATTTTATTACTAAATAGAATTTCTTTTCTAAGAGCTAAGGCTTTTTCTGCACGTTCTATACCTTCGTTTTCTAGAGTGTAGATGTCATTAAGGTTAGTTTTAGAAAGTAAGATTAATTCATCAAGTTTAGCTTGATATGTTGCTTTATCATAGCCTTTTGCTGTACTAAAATCTGCAAATGCTTCTTTAATAGCACGAATATTTAACCATACAAGTTGTTCTTGAACAGGTATAATACGGTTAATTCTATTACCAAGACTTATATATGCTTCGAATTGCTCTAGCTCTGTTGGTAGAGTAGCGATGCGCTCAAGTTCTGCCTTAACAAATGCATTAGAATTTAATATCTCAGAAGATTTAAGCAAAGTAGTTGCTTCAAGAGCCATTCCTTTAGTTGTTAACCAATCAGCACCAGTAGTTTTAAATAATGTAAATACATCACTAGCTTCTGGGGTCTTTTTTACTAAGGCTTCAGCTTCTTTTACACCACTAGTAGTTAGTACTTTGAAAACAACAGTACCACCTGGGCCGCTACTAGCATCAATACCTATGTCAGTTTTATATTTTACAATGTTACGTCCTTTTAAGTCTGTGATAAGTAAAGAATTGGCAAGAGTAATAAAACCATGGCTATAAGTTTTACTGCCTATAGAAAAAGGTTTCTTAGCAAAGTTAACTCCTGCACGGAATCTGTTGTTTTGAGCTTTACAAGTTGTAAATTGCTCATCTTGCAATTTATACTCGTTACCATTTTTGTCAATTAATACAGCGTCTGCCCATACTGCATTATCATTTCTGTAGCCATCTCCCGTAGCCCATACAGAAAGTATTAATTCATCAAGACCTGTCACGTCAAATTCAAGAGATACAGGCTGATTGTCTCGGGTTAATATAGGTGACTCGTAAGGCAAAGAATTAGACTTGCTGCTAAGCGCAGTCTTCTTTGCTGTGAGCATCTCGCTCATCCAACTTGCTGTTTTTACGCCTTTGGTAGTCTGAGACCAAAGTGTAGTCACACTAAAAACGGCAAGAAAAACGGTTAAAAAGTTTTTCATTTTGTGTTTATTTAATTTGTTAATCTAGTAAATTCTATAGTTGTTTTATGATTGTCAATATAATTGCTGTAAGTTGTTCAGTGTTTGTGGTTTACTTAAATATTGTTTGTAAATAGTATTTCAAATATATGTAAAGTTATAAAATTTTAATAACTTTGCAAAATAATATACAAATTTTTCACAAATTACAGTGTATGAGAAAAAAAACGAAACAAATATATGCAGAATCGTTACTTGTTTTACTTAAGAAATCGAGCTATAATGTTATTACTATAAGTGAAATTTGCGACAATACATCATTGTCAAGAAGAACATTTTATAATAATTTCAATACTAAGGATGATGTTGTTAGATTTATTTGTGAAAACATGATGACTCAATATATTGATATTTTGCGTAAGGAGGATAACCTCACCTTAATTAAAGTTGCTACTATATTTTGTCGTTATGGTGAGTCGATGTTAGATGTTTTTAAATTGTTAATTCAAAATAATATATATCATATTTTTATAGATACAGGTATAAAAAATATTAGTATTATTCATGACCTTATCCCTAATAATATTTTAAGTAAAGTAAATGAAACTCAACGGAAGTATACGTTTTTGGTTCATTCTGTAGGTGCGTTTAAGATGTTTGAACAGTGGATAATTAGCGGAATGAAAGAGAGTTCAGAAGAACTAGCTAGCATTTATGCATCTATAATACGTGATGTGCAGTGTTAGTAAAATAACACTAAGGATTTATAACACTTTAAAACCCACGCTACAAATTCAGTAGCATGCGTTTTAAAGTGTAAGAATTTAGAAATCTCATTTATATTCCCAAAAGATTCTTAAGGTCGGTAAGTAAATTAAGAGCATCTATAGGACGCATAGTGTCAATGTCAACACCTTTAATCTTATCTCTAATCTCATATAACATAGGGTCGTCTAGTGCAAAAAGAGATAGCTGAGTGCCATCGTCATATTTTTCACAACCTTTATATTCTGTAAACTTCTCTAGGTCTATGCTTTTTGTAGAGCTATCACCTGCTGTAGAGGCTTGTCTATTTTTCTGTTCCAGTAATACAAGTATTTCAGAAGCTCTTTCGACTACAGATTTAGGCATGGCTGCCATACGTGCTACATGTATACCAAAAGAGTGTTCAGTACCTCCACGAACTAATTTACGTAAGAAGATAATTCTATTGTTTTGTTCTTTAACTTGAACATTGTAATTTTTTACACCTGAGTAGATATTCTCCATGTCATTTAACTCATGGTAGTGAGTTGCAAATAAGGTTTTAGCCTTACTTTTAGCGTTTTGATGTAAATATTCAACAATAGCCCAAGCTATAGAAATACCATCATAGGTGCTAGTGCCACGACCAATCTCATCTAATAAAACAAGAGATTTTTCGGTTGCATTATTTAAGATATTCGAGGTTTCTAGCATTTCTACCATAAAAGTAGACTCACCTTGTGATATATTGTCAGAAGCTCCAACACGAGTAAACACCTTGTCTACTATGCCTATCTGTGCACTGTCAGCAGGTACAAAGCATCCCATCTGAGCCATTAATACTATAAGAGCGGTTTGACGTAAAAGAGCAGATTTACCACTCATATTAGGACCAGTAATTATAATAATTTGTTGCTCTTTGTTGTCAAGATACACATCATTAGGAATGTAACATTCCCCTACCTTCATAAGGCTTTCTATGACAGCGTGACGGCCATTTTTAATATCAAGGACGTTTTCGTTAGTCATTTGAGGTCTGCAATATCTCTTTTCGGCAGAGATAGTAGCAAAAGACTGTAGTGTATCAATTATTCCTATTTGGTAAGCACAATCTTGTACTTGATGTATGTATTGCGACACATGTTCTATAAGTTTGTTATAGATATCAAGTTCTAGGGCAAGGATTTTATCCTCAGCGCCTAAGATTTTCTCCTCATACTCTTTAAGCTCAGAGGTGATATATCTCTCGGCGTTTGCAAGAGTTTGTTTTCTAACCCAATCTTCTGGTACTTTATCCTTGTGGGTGTTACGTACTTCGATGTAGTAACCAAATACATTGTTATATGATATTTTAAGTGAAGGAATATTAGTTCTTTCACTTTCACGTTTCACTATAGTCGTTAAATACTCTTTACCACCTAAGGATATCTTACGTAGTGCATCGAGGTCTGTAGATACGTTAGACGCAATAACTCCTCCTTTTTGAATTAATGTAGCAGGTTCTTCAAGTACGGTAGTTTCTATAACCTTAATCAAATCGTTGAAGTCACCTAGACCTTTAGTCCAACTTGGGAAAGGTTTTTCTAGACCGTTAAAAAGGATTTTTACACGTTCTATAGCTTTCAGTGAGCGCTTTAGCTGTACAAATTCACGAGGGTTTATACGTGCAGTAGCAACCTTAGAGATTATCCTCTCTATGTCACCAATTTCAGCAAGCATATCTCTTAACTCATTAACTACAGGTTTGTTTTTTATGAAAAACTCAACTATATTATGACGTTTTTCTATTTCTTTAAGGTTTTTGATAGGTGCTGAAATCCAACGCCTTAGGTTTCTAGCTCCCATAGGCGATTTTGTATAATCTAAGGTTTTAAGCAAAGTAGCCCCATTTTCTACCGTAGGAGTTATTAGCTCTAGGTTACGTAATGAGAACCTATCTAGCCACACATTTTTATCTTCGTCTATGCGGCTAAGATTTTGTAGGTGGCCAGTTTTGTTATGCTCTGTGAATTCTAGATAATATAGTATAGCGCCAGCAGCAGTAAGTGCATTTCTAAGATTTTCAACGCCAAAACCCTTTAGAGAACTTACTTCAAATTGTTTTAGAAGTTTATCTTCAGCTGAGGTTTCTGAGAATATCCATTGTTCAAGGTGGTATAAGTAATAACCACGGCCAAAGATACTTTCAAATTGTTCTTTACACCCTCTTTGGAATAAAACTTCCTTAGGTTTGTAATTTGAAAGTAGTTTTTCTATAAAATCCGTAGAACCTTCGGCACATCTAAATTGACCTGTAGTGATATCTAAGAATGCAACACCTACATCTTTCTTACCAAAGTACACA
>JAWXTP010000153.1:0-6247 GCA_044433415.1 Rikenellaceae bacterium | reverse complement strand
TAGCAGTTAAAGTAATAGCTGTAAGCGTTGAAACTCCTGTAGCAATCATAATAGGAACAAACACATCAGCAGGGTTTGCAGCACCTAGCTGAGATCTATACATCATAATAGTCACTGGTAATAGAGTTAGTCCCGAAGCGTTAATCATAAGGAACATAATCATGGAATTACTAGCTGTTGTTTTATCCTTATTGATACTTTGTAGTTGCTGCATTACATTTAAACCTATAGGAGTGGCTGCGTTATCTAAACCCAGTAGGTTAGCTGAGAAATTCATAAACATAGAACCTGTAACTGGATGCCCCTTAGGAATTTCAGGAAATAGCTTACTAAACAAAGGAGCTGCCCCCTTAGCTAAAGCATTTACGACTCCTGCTTTCTCTCCTACACGCATTATGCCTAACCATAAGCAAAGTACACCAGTAAGTCCTAAGGAAATTTCAAAACCTAACTTTGCATAACTGAAAGTTTCGCTTACCATTGCTGAAAAAAGGTCACCACTACCAGTAAAAAAAGCACTAACTGCCGCTACGGCAAATGCTACAACAAAAAAAGCTGCCCAAATATAATTTAATACCATAATTTTATTTAATAAGAAGTCCACTTATATTTTGTGATAATACGCGTAATATATTACCACCCATTATCTTAGCTACATTTTCCTCACTATGCCCTTTACGTAAGAGCTCCACAGTCAAACACATAAATTCGTTAGCAGCATCAAAACCTATGACTCCTCCATCACCATCAAAATCAGAACCCACACCAACATAGTCATAACCTACTAGGCTTATAGCATATTCTATATGAGCTACTAAGTCATGGATAGTTGCAGGTCTATCACTACATAGAAAACCTCCATAACCACAAATCTGGACTACACCTCCCACCTCTGCTATAGCACGTATAGCTTCATCGGTTAAATTGCGACGATGATTACATAGAGCTTTACATGAGGAATGAGAAGCTATTATAGGTTGTTTACTTAACTCTATAGCTTGCATGGTGGTAAGTTCCGAACTATGCGAAACGTCGACAGTTATTCCTAGCTCGTTCATCCTTTGTATAACTTCTCTACCGAAAGCACTAACCCCATCATGAGGTTTATCTCCTGCGGCTGAGTCACATATATCATTAGAACCATTATGACACAAAGTGATATATACAACTCCTAGCTTTTTGAACAAATCTATATTTAAAAGCTCTCTACCTATAGCTAGACCATTTTCTACACCCAACATAACACTCCTTAATCCTTTACGTTTAGCTTCTAGTAGCTCATCAGGATTGCGGACAACAACTATTCTATCTTCGTGTTTGGCTATATCATTTCTAAAACGCTCTAAAATTTCTATTGCTTTATCGTGAGCTAGCTCAGGAGGTGTAGGCTGAGGAATATAGGCTACAGTAATTGTAGCATCTAAACGTCCTTCTTCCATTTTGGCAATATCAACCTTCGCGACACTATTTCTTTTTGATAAATCGAAACCCACGTTTTCATAAAGCATAGGGGTATCACAATGAGAATCTACTATAGGTGATTGCTGGTGTATACATCGTGCTTTCTGGTATAACTTTGACTCTCCAATAAAGAACTCAAACAAACGCTTCATGACGCTACAATCTCCAGTAGTTGCCATATTCTCTGGGTGCCACTGAACACCCAATATTTTATGATTAGGATAACCCTCAACAGCTTCTACTACCCCATCAGGGGCAAAGGCTACCGCTTTAAGTAAGGGTGCTATACGTTTAAGAGCTTGGTGGTGACGTGAATTTACGGAAATATTAGATGTTTGTAAGATTTCATGTAATAAAGAACCTTTCTCGATTTGTACTTCATGTACTCCTAGGTGTTTATCTGTTAATATAGAGTGATTAAGTGGCTTAGCTGGATATTGAGAAGGTAAGTCTTGATAGAGGTCACCTCCTAAAGCTATGTTAAACAACTGAAAACCGCGACAAATACCAAATACAGGAATACCGCAATCAAGAGCTATACGCAAAAGTGTAAATTCATGATAGTCACGTGCTGTGTTGTATTCTGTAAGTCCTTCTATGTTATCCTCACCAAAATAAGTTGCATCAAAATCAGCACCTCCACTAAATAGGACACCATCTACCTGCATAACTATTGATTGTAAAATACTAGAATCACAAACATGAGGTATAACCATAGGCAAACCACCTGCTGCGATTATAGCTTCACTATAAGCAGCATGCAAAGCTGTGTTTTCGTCTATAACGTTAGCAGAAATTGCAATTAATGGTCGTGTCACCTTTTCAGATATTGGCTCACCGTTGAATCCTTTATTAAAATCAAAAATCATATATTTATATGTTTGCGTTTGTATATTCAAATGAAAACAAATGTACGAATTTATATTTTTATATACAAAACTAATAAAAGATAATTATACTTGCAGCACTTACGACTGCAAGGAGTAACCACAAGACTCGATGTTACATATTTGGGGACTCTAAGATGAATCTTTATCAAAATATGCACCACTGCAATAGTAATGCTAAAGTGATTACATTACCTACTTTCGCTCCTTGTCAGTGATTTTGTATTCATCAGTTAATCCTTTAACTTCTTATAGTGAAGATCGAAGAATACCTTTATTTTATTTAGTGTTAGATTATTAGGATCGCGCTCTACTTGTGCCAACATCTCTTTATGGTAACCTTTGAAATCTTTGGCAAGTTGCTCAATCAAAGGTTTCTCTCGATAGTCGGGAGTGCGCAAATAGCGATACATAAATAATGATAGATAAGTGTAGAGGCGTTTGATTTCGTCTCTCTCCAAATCGAATGTATTGGAGGTTGTTAGTCTGATTCTGTGTCTTTGCTCCATAGCCTTTATTTTTAATAGTTAAACGTATTGGGTGATGAAACAAAAATAGGGTGATTCACCTGACCCGTTGCGTTACACCAGACTCGGCAGTGGGCGCATTAACGCTCCACACGGGAGGTAAACCACCCGTGCAGATATAGTGAGGTACAGACATAAAAATGCCCGTCTCAACTAATGAAGGCAGGTTTCCCTACCGAGTCTAATATGTAACGCACTACAAATGTAGAAATAAATATCGAAAAGACAAAATATCTATCAACATAACATTTTTCGGACTAATTATTTGCAGGTGATAAAATTATTACTTTTTTTTGCAAATCGAATAAAACCAATTATTAGAACTTCACTAAAAACATTTGAGCTATGGATGTAAAAAAAGTATGGATTAAAGATGATACAATTTTCATTCTCACCAAAGATAACAAAGAGCTTTGGCAATCAATTTCATGATATCCAAGGCTTATGAATGCAACTGAGCAAGAGCGATTAGAGTTTTGTATTTTTATACCCCTTTATTTTTTACCTCTCACAATTATCAATCACTAATTTACAATTATTTACACATGAATAAAACATTAATAGGATTATCCACAATACTAGTTATGCTGTTACTCGGCACTTTATTAAGTCACTTTTTGATACCTATGCTACCAGGTAGCGTTATAGGAATGATATTATTATTTATATCATTACAGCTAAGGATAGTAAAAGAAGAAAGCCTTAAAGGTGTAGTTAATTTTTTCATGCAAAATATGTCTATCTTCTTCCTTCCCCCTGCTGTTGGGATAATAACCATCCTTCCCCTAGTTAGCAACAACCTAGTATCTATATCATTAACTGTTATCTTATCAACCATTGCTGTACTACTATCTGTTGGCTACTGTCAACAATACTTTGACAACAAAAAGAAAGGAGAAGACAAATAATGACTGAACAGTTTAACGAATTAGCAATAATTTGCCTTAACATTTGTGCTTACGTACTTGGTGGATTAATCATAAAATACACAAGAATAAAATTCCTAAATGCTCTTATATTAGCTGTAATATTTGTAGTTAGCGTACTTAGCATTTTCAAGATAGATTATGAAGTTTATAAAAAAGGTAGTGAACTTATATCTTTTCTTCTAGGTCCTTCCGTTGTAGCACTAGGATATATGTTACATAAGCAGGTAGCTCTCATTAAACGAAGTCTTATTCCTATACTTGTATCTATATTTGTTGGAGCCATAACAAACATAGCTATGGTGAAACTTTGCTTCTCATTTTTCGATGTAGATAGTTCGATAGTAAGCTCTATCTTACCTAAAAGTGTTACAACGCCTATAGCCATTCAACTTAGCGAACAACTGAATGGTATAATTTCATTAACAGCTATAGTTACTGTTTTCACTGGTATATTGGGAAGTATTATAGGTCCACCTCTACTTAAACTTTGCAACATCACATCCCCCATAGCTAGAGGACTAGCACTTGGCACTTCTGCTCATGGTGTAGGTACTGCTAAAGCTATAGAGCTAGGGGTTAAAGAAGGCGCTATAGCAGGATTAGCAATAGGCTTAATGGGAATAATCACTTCTTTTTTATTAGGGAGCTACTAGTTATTAACCATTTACAAAAACTTCAAATAAAAACAATATTTGCAACCTTATTTTAATTTGGTTATATAAATATAATCGTTAAATTTGTCATACTAAAGATAACATAAAATAACTTACAAATGAAAATATATATACCAACAATAAAAGAAGAAATAGCAAATGCTATATCACATGGAGTAATGGCAATACTATTACTTATACTTATACCATTTGCATCTGTATGGGCATACATAAATGGAGGTAAAGCAGCAGCAATAAGCATATCTATATATCTAATTGCTATATTTGGGATGACACTTTTCTCAACCCTATACCATTCTATGCAACCCAAATCAAAACACAAAGATATATTTCAAATCCTTGACCATATATTTATATATGTTGCGATTGCTGGAACTTACACTCCTATAGCATTAAATGTTATTGGCGGTTGGCAAGGTACGCTAATTACAATAGTACAGTGGGCAATGGTAATTTTTGGAATATTTTACAAGTCATTATCCACAAAATCAATCCCAGCAATAAGTTTAACAATTTACTTATCCATGGGTTGGACTCTTGTTTTGTTTCTACCTTTGTTTATCAGAAATTCTTCTATAGAACTTATAACACTTATAGGTGTAGGAGGTGTATTTTATTCTTTAGGTGCTTGGTTTTATGCACGTAAAGGATTTAAATACCATCATCTAGTGTGGCACCTATTAATAAATCTAGCGCTAACAGCTCACCTAATAGCTATACTTTTCTATATATATTAGTCGTATATGAATACAGAAATAGAAAGAAAATTTTTAGTCAATGGTGACTTCTCCACTGAGGTATATAGCAGTCAATACATTGTTCAGGGATATATAAGTAAAGACCCTAACAGAACTGTTCGTGTGCGTATACGTGAAGAAAAAGGATATCTTACTATTAAGGGCGCTTCTAATGAATCAGGTACAAGTAGATACGAATTTGAAAAAGAAATATCTATTACTGAAGCCAAAGAGTTAATGAGACTGTGTCTTCCCGTAGCAGTTGAGAAGACTCGTCATTTAGTAAAAGAAGGTAAACACACCTGGGAAGTTGACGTATTCGAGGGCGCTCATAAAGGTCTTATTATCGCTGAAATAGAGCTACAATCCGAAGACGAAACTTTCACTCGTCCTCAATGGTTAGGAAAAGAAGTCACAGGCGACATCCGTTACTATAATAACTCCTTATCGTCAACTAGCGAAACTCCACCAACCAAATAAACACATTTACTATTATTAGTCCACTGGGACACCTAGCGAAACAAAATAAAAAGACACCATTATTAAATACTAAAATTAAAACAAACAACAAAGTCAGAAAGGAGATAATAAATCCTCTTTAGCTTCGTTGTTTTTGATTAATGTATTAAAACTTCAAGTACTAAAAAAACACGATTTAATGAAAAATATTATAAAAATATAAAACCCATATAGGAATATTAGCATTTTCATAGTATAAGAATAGTGCCAATAATCCTATAAGTAGTAATATTAATGTTAATAGCAAAAATTTATCTATTTTTTTAGAAAATAAAGCTAATAAAAATAGTAGTGTAAAATATACAGAATAAAGAAACATTGTTGCACGATAATATGTTATATTATAATGCCTTGAATCATCGTCTGAAATGCTGTTAAACATATAGTCTGTATAATCATTCAAACAATACTCATATATATAACACAATGCTACAATTCCTAACACTACAATAGCTGTTATTCTTAACGTCTTAATTGCTATTATTCTAAAATCTGCTTTCATCTTAAATTCAT
>JAWXTP010000152.1:0-6251 GCA_044433415.1 Rikenellaceae bacterium | reverse complement strand
AAATTTCATCTTTGAATTTTTATAAATACGCCGTGGGAACCACCACGCCTGTTTTTATAAAAATCCAAATCTAAAACTTCTAAATCTAAAATCGAATAAAACCAATTATTAGAACTCCCCTTAAAAAAATCTCCATGTAGCTCGATGCTACATGGAGATTAATACTTAGCGCTCACGGCTGTTCGCTTTTTCAAAAAGCGTAAATATGAGCCATTACCCAGAAAAGCCTTCCTGAACGTCCGACGTGAAATTAGACTTCTTGCGGCAGTAGCGTTCGCATTGAGCGCACACATCGTACCCAAGCATCATTCCAAGGATAAAATCCTCTTCAGGAGTGATTTTATTCAGGGGACGTGAGGCTATAAGTTTTATAGCGTTTATGCATTCTTTTTTGCCAAAATAGAGGTTTATTTTATTACAACTCACATGTTGAATTGCAAAGTCGATATTTTGATTCTTAAGTCGCTTTGTTGTGAGTTCTTCAAATTTCTTAGGTACTGTATACAGCACCATGTTACGAACTCCTTTTTTGAATTCGTAAACGTGATTTGAGAATACCCTCATCTCGTGTGATCGTAATAAGTCCTCTACCATATTATAAAGCTGCTTTTAATGTTTCTACCCAAGTATCTATGCGGTCATCAGTTTTTTCGCTTTCGTTCATGTCGTCAAGAGCAAGACCTACAAATTTGCCGTCTACCTCAGCTACTGAAGAAGAGTAAGAGTAACCTGCTGCATCTACTTCACCAACTATTGTACAACCGCTATCTTTTATGTCATTATATATAAGACCCATGCCATCACAGAAAGTGTCACAGTAAGATTCACCATCACCACAGCCAAATAGAGCTATAGTTTTGCCTGTAAGGTCAGCATCTTTTAATACTGCTACACCATCATACCAGTCATCTTGAAGCTCACCATCGCCCCATGTAGAAGTTCCTAATACTAAAGCCTCATATTCTGCTATAGTGTCAGCAGTAAGCTCAGAAACTTCTATTGCTGATACACCTAGTTTTTCTGCTATTGATTGAGCGATTGTCTCGCATGTTCCAGTTGTTGAACCGAAAACTACTAATGTTTTTTTCATTTTATTCTTATTAATTAAGTTGTGAGAATTTCTAAAAACTAGTTCCTAGAACTTCCCCTGTTTTATAGTACTACAAAGTTCGGTGTTTGTAATGAAAAAAAGAATAGCTAGTTATTGCTATTTTAAGTGACTTAAGTAGTTAGAATTTGTTATAGAGAACTTCTGAATTCAATTTTTAGAAGCCCCTTTTAGTATGTTGGGATTATGGAACTGGAATTTTTTTCATTACAGTAAAGTAAAAAAAACTCATATTGTTTTGTCTGTAAAATAAAAAAGTACTATTTTTGTTTTATTGATAAAACAATATGAGATATGGAAAGAGATATTATAAAGCAAGTATTATTTGATAATCAATATGAAGTACTTAATTATAAGGTAAATACAAGAGATTTTAAGTTTGATGATTTTGGGAATTACGTTTTAGTAGGTATTCGTCGCGCAGGAAAATCATTCCTGCTCTATCAGCGCGTACAGGAATTACTAGGTAGGGGAATGGATTGGAGTGATATGCTTTATATTAATTTTGAGGATGAGCGTTTGATAGGTATGCAATCTGAGGATTTAAATCTTTTGCTTGAGGTACATTTAGAGTTGTATAACAAGCGACCTATTTTCTTTCTTGACGAGATACAGAATATTGATGGTTGGGAAAAATTTGCACGTAGGCTTGCAGACTCAAAATATAGAGTTTACATTACAGGGAGCAATGCAAAGATGCTTAGTACTGATGTTCAAACTACTCTTGGAGGGCGTTATCTAACAGTTGAAGTTTATCCTTATAATTTTGGGGAGTTTTTAAGAGTAAATGATATTTTTGTAGATGAGAAATTGTCTTTTGTATCAACGTCCTCACGTGCTAATATTTTAAGGTTTTTTGAAGATTATTTTAATTATGGGGGATTCCCTGAGGGGGCTATGCTTTCAGTAAAGAGAAACTATCTGACAAGTGTTTACCAAAAAATATATCTTGGAGATATAGTCGCACGTAATAAGGTAGAAAACAATTTTGCCTTACGTGTTATGTTGAAAAAAATTGCTGAGAGTATCAAGCAGCCTCTTTCATTTTCGCGTATATCTAAGATTTTATCATCAACAGGCGTTAAGGTTGCTACTCAAACAGTAATAAACTATATAGAATATGCTAAGGATGCTTGGCTGTTAATATCTGTGCAGAATATAGCTAGTAAAATAGCGGAAAAAGAGAGCAATCCTAAATATTACTTTATTGATAATGGCTTATTGAATTTACTTTTATTAGATGCTAACACCTCTCTCTTAGAAAATCTTGTGGCGATAACTCTACTTAGAAGATATGGTCGTAAGGATGCTGTATATTTTTATAACAAAAATATTGAAGTCGATTTTTATATCCCTGATAAGGAAATTGCTATTCAGGTATGTTATAACTTGAGTGGTGATAATGACACTTATAAACGCGAAGTTGGAGCTTTAGTAAAATTACAAAATGTGCTACCTTGTAAACGTATGCTCATTATTACTAAAGATGAAAAACGTATTATTGATATTGTGGGGGGGAGTGTGGAAGTGATACCAGTTTATCAGTGGTTGCTATTTGATAGTATGTTGGAGGTTGGTTATTAGTTATTGGTTATTAATTGCGACAAGCGTGGAAAAATTGCTGGAAAGATTGTTGGAGGGTCTGAGGGGTCAAAGGGGTCAAAGAGGTCAAAGGGGGCGCGACAAGCGTGGAAATTATTTATAAAATTTTACACAAAATCTTCACAAAATTTTCTCAGAATCTTTAGTCGCTTGTCGCGACCTCTTTGACCTCTTTGACCCACCAGCAATCTTTCAAGCTATCTTTCCACGCTTGCGCTGTGTGACCCAGGCAACAGTTTTCAGAAAAGAGGGTGACCCATAAGCCCTTAAAACTTCTATTTACGTACATCTACTACTACAAATAAGAAGTCCGATAAAAGAAGTGTTCTCAATACTTCTTTTATCGGACTTCTTCCAAGTAAATACCTAACGCAGCAAACCCTTCTGCAAGGTATCAATTAAGGAAAGTTACAAAACTAAACAAATAAAAATTTAAATAATTTTCCTTAACAAATAGAACCAATCAACTAATTATCTTTTTTTTGCTCTATGGAACTAGAACTGGAGCCGAAACACCAGCTTCGTTTACAATAACATTAATTTCACCTTCATAAGTGCCAAAGAAGTCAGTATCGTAAGTTGCTTTATAAGTATAAGTAACTGGTTTTATCATAGTTGCTGAAGTAGATGCTGATATACTATAAATGACACTACATCACCATTTTGCTCAACAAGTTTTGCTGTTGTCTCATCACTTGTACCCTCATATATCAATAATGAAATTGCACCGTTAATATTTTACAGAACCTGTAAAGTCATCAATATAAAGATTTAGATCTGTTGAAGAAATATTTGTAACATTACCAAATGGATTTTCAACTTAAGCAATGAATTCCATGCTTGCAACTTCATTACCATTGATGTAAGAATTTGAGCTGTATGACCTATTGAATTATCAATAAATATTTTTCTCTTCCTAAACGCAAACACACACTAAAATACTATATTAAAATCGTATTTCACATAAACATTTGATGCAGGGTCATATATTAACAGTGTCAACACATGAGTTCCTGTACTTAAACTAGGTGTGTAATTTAACTTGAACAGATAAGAATTAATAATAGCACCTGTAACTGGTAAATCTTGCAGGTTTATGCCAGAATATGAACTATCTACTCCAAGCATAGATGTTCCACCTGTATATGTTGACATAAGTGCTGGGTTCTCTTTATAAGTGGAATGCCTAGTATCATAATAACCATCATCACTCATTACAGTGTGTACAGTCCCTTTACTGTTACTCCAACTATAACTATAAGGGCTTACAGCATTAGGATTAAACGCTTCTACAGACCACTCATAATGTGAAGTACTATAATGATTAGGTTCATCAGTTAAATTTACATAAATACGATTTGCTCCATCTCTAAATGTAAAGTAAGTGTCAGCAAATTTTGCAGCCATAGCTCCACACTCACCAGTAGAAGCATAAGAAGATGCTGCCGAAGATGCCGCACTTGACACATTATCAGCATAGCCTTTTGTACGTGACGTTCCTGTAGTACGGTTTAGATAAGTACTTACAGTTGAAACATCAGTTAGGTCTATCGCTCCACTTATTGCAGTTTCAGCATAACCAACACATCCAAAATTAACATCCATAACTTTTGCCAATTCCTCACTCCAACTAACCAACTGAGTTGCTACAGTATTAGCCTCTTGACTCATTGAACCAGAATTATCAACCAAGAAAACAAGGTCAGCTTTTGCAACAGTAGTCAAACTTCTAGTTTCTTCACCATTACTTACTGTAAATCCAACAAGAGAATCATCAACATACAACCACACATTCTGATTTGTGCTACCTGTACCATACAATTTCACAAAATCTGTACTGTTCACTAAACTCTGAATACCAGTCATACTAACTGTCATAATACCATCTGATTCATAAGAAGTAAATGTTGCAGAAGGAAGAGTTGGCACAGTAATATCACTATCTGACAATGTAGGCTCCTTCATGTTATCGCTAGCACTAGGTATGCCAGTGTTAGAAACTACTTCAATTACAGCCGAAGAAGTGTAAGTTACACCTGAATTGCTAATAGCTATCAACTCTAGTAAAGCAGTATCTCCTATACTAGAACCCGATGGTGCCACTAATGTCACAGTTAATGCAGTTTGATTAATTGTAACTCCCCAATTATTATCTGTAGAAGCTACTTTAGTATATATATCAACACTACTGTATATAGTGTTAGTAACTTTTGCTATTATTGAAGAACACAAGTTCATATTACATGAGAATGGCAACACTAATGATCCGCTTGACGCGTTGTATTCAATTACACTACTAGCACCTGAAATACTAACTAAGCCATCATTAATATAAGGAATAGAAATAATTGTTCCTCCTGACAGTACAAATGTTATACTTATATCGTCATAATAAACATAAGAAAATATTGATGTACTTGTCGATCCATCTGAACCGTCAGATCCATCTACACCATCTTTTCCATCTTGTCCGTCTTGTCCATCAGCTCCTGTAGTTGGTATCTTATTACCACTGTTATCAAGCAACCACTGGTCATCTAAAGTCCAATAATTTAATCCATTATATTCTGCAATATCTATTACTGGTGTATATCCATCATCTCCAGTTGTACGAATCATATTGCCACTATTATCAAGTAACCATTCTCCATTTACTGTCCAATAATACAAATCATCAAAATATAAAGCTGCACTAATTATTGGGGTTATACCATCAACGCCATTAACTCCATCAACACCATCAACACCATCAATACCATCAACACCATTAGTAATAGTAACAGTTCCACTCTGTGAGAAATTTATACTATAACCAACTTCTTCGTTGTTTGAAATTATAGGTGTTATACTTGTTACATAGTCATTATTTTGTAAAGCATTAGTTATATCTTGGAGTGACTTAATATCTGAATTTAAACTTTCGCATAAATCCTCTAATATAGCAACTCTATTTTCTATCTCTGTAATAGATTCTAAAATGCTCGTATCATCATACCCATCACAACTAGTTAATGTTAACGAAAAGATACTTAACCATAAAATAGGTAAAACTAAAAAAGAAGTAATGTTTTTCATAAATATAAATCATAAAATACAAACTTATGAATAAATCTGTATCGGTATTAGTAATTTGGTTTGTTTCTAAAATTATTAGGAAGTTAAAAAAAACTAGGTTTACTAACATATTGCATTTTAAAGTTTAATTACAAATATGAACATAGCAGTTAATAAGGCACATTTGTAAGATCTTGAAAAAGAATCTTTAAAATCCAAAAGGTTAAAATCTAATTTTAAAAGTTTCCTCTAGGTTGTTTATTTTATACGTTTATACCTAACAGTACTTGTATTAAAATAAGAAACCTGGTAGAATAAACACTCTCACACTCATCCTACCAGGCCACTTTCCAGTTAATATCTCACTTTTTACTACATGACAAAAATTCAAAAAAACCTCATAAATATATGAAATTCAATTAAATAAGTGTCTTAAAAATTTGTATAAGTCCCTGATTTTCAGTATCTTTATAGTTTAAAAACTATG
>JAWXTP010000151.1:0-6474 GCA_044433415.1 Rikenellaceae bacterium | reverse complement strand
GTAAGTTTGCGATGAATTATAGCGCTGTTGTAGGTAGTAATATTATTATTTCAAATAAGGATTTTTACTACTCATTAATCCCATATATTATCGTTGAACCACGCTACTACTATAATCTCAACAAACGAGCACTGAAAGGAAAGAATACCTATAAAAATTCAGCGAGTTACGTAGCCATAAAAAGTAGATTTCTGCTATCGCCAATTTATGCAAATAACGAATTAATGGAGTCTAATACGGAATTTCAGATAGCTCCAGTATGGGGAATAAAACGGGTGTATGGAGGCCATTTTTTAATGGACGTACATATAGGACTCGGTATCGCAGCAGGTCGTCATGAGTTCTTTGGGCCTATTGTGATGCCAAAATTATTTAGTGGTATTAAATTGGGATATATCTTTTAATCTTCTATTTATACGGTCACAATACCAATGTGATATTGTAAAATTGTATATTTTAGTAATAAGTAGAGTGAAGTATATAACTTCTCTGTTGTAAGTCATTCGCTTGCTCTCTTATTAGTATTTATTGTGTCTTTGTGTTTTCGTTTTTTTATGTATTTTGCTAATCTGCCTTTAGAAGAGGGAGCTAAATTTTATTTTTTACACAAGAGAAGAGAGTGGCCGACTCTTATTTTTTACGTACACTTCAACGACTGTTTTATTTTATATGTTTAGTTGAATATAAAACTATTGGTACATTTCCAGATAATGAGGAGTTGATTATCTATATTTGAGAAGCTGTTTGAAATTCAATCACTTTGTTAATTTTACATGCGAAGAGGTGCATCAAGCATTTAGCCTGGGTTGAACCTTATTTGCTGTAATTGATTATTAATCATTGGGAACAAAATATGTTTACTACGGCCTATTTTGGGATGCTTACTTGAGATGAGATTTTTGGCTATGGAATCAAAGATATAGTGGTTCTATATCAAGGGAACTTCTAAAAAACTGTTTCTTAACGCTTTCAAATTTTAACGCTTCATCTTTGATACTTTCAAAATGTGTCATAGTAATCACTATACTATCATTTTATATAACTCACATTTAGTAAATGGCTATATTTTAGTAGTTTATAGGCAAGTTCGCAAGTGTAATATAATGTATGCGTTATTCTAATATATCTCAATTATATCGTCATAATCTTTTTTTAGTTTTTCAAGTACAGGACTGTTTCTTGGTACTTTTATAGATGTTAAATTATCGCAAGAAAGAAATGCATCATCCCCAATTTCAGTTAAATTACGTGGAATAATGATAGAGGTTAGGCTTTTGCATCCATCAAAAGCGCGCCAACTAATGTATTCCATAGAATTTGGAATATTAATAGTCTTCAACCCACTACATAGATAAAATGAACACTCTGTTATGGCATAAATAGAGTTGGGAAGATGTATAGAAGTTAGACTTTTACATCCACAAAATGACCAACACCCGATAGATTTTACAGAATTAGGGATTACAACAGAAGCTAAGCTAGAGCAATTTGTGAATGTGAATTCTTCAATACAAGTCATAGAGTCAGGAATAACTATTGATGTTAAACCTGTGCACCCTACAAATGCCTCTTTGCTAATTTTACATGCAGGATTGGCAATTGTGATAGATGTTAAATTTTTACATCCATTAAATGCACTACATCCAATGTTTATAACAGAGTCAGAAAGTGTAACGTGGCCTTCAATAGCACTGCTTAATGCAAATATTACATTACTCATATCACTATTGTATAATATTCCATCTTGATATTTGAAATTGTCTCCAATAATATTTATCTCTTTTATATTTTCGCAATTTGAAAATGCGCCACCTCCAATATGAGTCACAGTACTGTCAATGGTAATGGATGTTAATCCACTGCATCCTGAAAATGACTTTTCTCCTATACTTGTCACAGATTTTGGGATATTGATAGAGGTTAAGCCTGTACATTCATAAAATAGTTTTTCATCAATTTTAGTTATAGAGCTAGGGATATTAATAGATGTTAATGCATCAGAACCAGCAAATGCGCAACTTTCAATATTAGTTACAGAGTTAGGAATAGTAATAGAAGTTAAGTCATGACATTCACTAAATGTCCACATTGCGATATTTGTCACTGAGTTAGGAATGATTACTGATGTTAAACCTTCACTATACATAAAGGCTCTGTCACAAATAACTGTCACATAATCTGGAATTACTAGCTCACTAGGACGACCCATTCTATTGTAGTCACGGTATGAGAAATAGCTTTTAGGTGTTTTAAACGTGCAGTAAAGAAAGATACATATTAATATTATAACAATAATTATTATGATTAGGTATTTTAGGGTTTTATTCATTTTGTGTTATCGTTTTTTAATCTTACTTTCATTTATTATTACCACAAATATACATAATATTTGTAAGCATCCCAAATTAGCCGTATTTTTTGTACAAAAAAGCTGTGTTTAATTTGAATGAGAATAATAGATTTGTGTTGTGCGAAACATCAAGTGATGAATTAGTGTTACTTATGGAAGGTGTAAGTCCTAATATACGAAGAAGAAAGAGGTATAATATCTTTAAAAAAGTGCTAAACAAAACTTTGCAACAACCTCTTTCTTTGGCTCAAAAGTGCTAAAATAGAGGTTGTTGCAAAGTTTTAAAAACTGTAAGTAATTGTATATAATTATATTTGCCTTTTAAGGCATTAGCCGATTTAATTGATAAATTGGCTAATGCCTAACTTTTTGAAATTTAAGTCATTGTATTATTCGGAGTATACTGGATCCCCTATCAAAGCAATAGATCCGTTATAGCTAACTTTCTTTAAAGTAAATCTGTCATCATCATTAGGATCGCTAAGAGGCCAAATAACATATTTTGTTGCAGTTTTAACTAATGGGGATACTGATGGTAGAGCTTTATTGACACCATCTGCAATTACCTTTTCTATTATAATATGTATAGTGACAGATATTACGGAAGCAATAATTGCTACTACAATACCTATAATAACTCTTTTTACAATTTCTTCCATGAAATATCCAGTTACAGCACCAACTACAAGTAGGATAAGATTAGCGACTGCTTCTGTGACAACAACCCATGTTGCAACTTCGGTCTCTGATGTTACCACAGGATCTCCCAACATTTCATAGGTTATTATTTGTTCCTTATTATCATTCACGTCTAATTTAAGTGTCATTTTAGTCTCAATGGTAACGATAGACTCTATGCCAGGAGAAATTTTAGTTCTAATAATAGAATGAGATCTTATGTAGCTTTGTTCAAAATATACTTCAAATCCCTCACATACAGGGTTGTATGTTACAGCGCCATATTTTACATCTTGCAATTTAAGACTTGATGCTGTAATTCCAGTTTTTACATCATTCAGTTTAAAATCTGAAGCTGTACTATCCTTAAAAACATTAGGTAAAGCAGGTAAGAATTGAGATTCTACAAATAATGCTGTGTTAATTATAAATGTACCCTGACCATCATTAGTTAAAGCATTTGGTGTAATTTGATGTGGCAAAGATGTTGAATAATTCTCGGTACACATACATAAAATTCCAAAGACACTATTTTCTAAGCTATTAGAGTCTGTGTATGCATAACCTGTGTATTTAGGGCTTAGCCATTTAAAATCAGAACTTTGACTTACATCATTAAGATTTATAGTTGAAAAAACAGCGTTGAATTTATCAAGATTATTTTCACACCAGTTTTTAATTGTATATTCTAAAAAAGCTTTTATACAGATACTTTTACTAAATGATGAGGGTACATTTAATTGTAATAAACTCACTACCACATCTCCTGGCTGCTCAGGCTCATATGAGACCTTCAAGTCACTTAATTTATTGTCTGAACCATTTGGAAATAATTTTAAATTAATACTTATAATAGCCTCAATATCCTTAATATTGTTTTCAGTACCGTTATAGTAAAATGTACCACTAGAAAAAGGTAGTTTTATGTGTATATTTCTCCCATCGCCACCTGGACAAATTTGCCATGCGTTAAACTTTCCATCTTTGATACCAAACTGTATACTCTCGTCTTTTAGATCCCAACTTATAGGGAAGACAGGGTAGGTCTTGTTTTTTATAATTGCTTCGTTTAAATGTGCTGCACTTATTGCAAAAACTGTATCCCACCCATTTGTGGTAATTGTGCTTTCTGCCATGATGTCAAGCTCATTTTGACTAAAATTAGATCTTAACATATCCCTGTTTTCGTAAAGAGAACTGTTTAATGCTACATCAACTAATTTTTTGTCCATTTCTGGTATCCTTGTGATTGTTTTTAATCCGATACCCTGTTTTTCGTTTGTTTTCATTGCGTTTAAGTGTTTAGTTAATAAAATATTGAAGGAGCCCAAATTGATTTTAACGCTACTTCAGATTATATTCAATAATAAATGAATTATTTAGTTGTATGTTGTTTATTTTCATATCACTAGTGTTTTCTAACCATTTTACAGCAGATATGTTATCCATTTTGATACCATTACTAAATGTATGCATAAATGAATTTGTAAGATCCTCATCAATACATGAAATTATTATTATAGTAATTAAATTAATTACCGGTGATAATAATGCGTTTAAGTACCAAGGTATTTCTTCGTCGTGTTTAAAGGTAGGTGTTCCGATTGTTTCAAAACAAATAGTATTGTTTTGAAATTTTGGTTTTATTTTGACATTGCCATTGAAGGTCATACTAATACCAGCTTTAAGATTACAAGTACCATTCATATTAATTACAATATTATCATCTAATACACTTACCTCTAGTTGTTTAATAATAGGGTAGTAAGTTATTGCACCGCTTTTTACACCTTTCATATTAATGTTACACGTGTTAACTAGACTACCATGATTATTTACTTTGTAGTCTGAAGTTTTTGAATTTGCAAATAAATTAATTAGTGATGGTACTATGATATTTAAATTAAGCAACTCTTGTGATATAATAAAGTAATTTTCTGAATTACTTTTAGAAGAGACTAAATCAATGTCTATAGGTAAGTCACTTGATTTGCCTTTGCTACATACAGATAAAATACCCATATAAGAAGGTGTGCTATCCAAATAAGAATATTTGCATTTGACAGGAGTTGTCCACTTACAATTATTTTGTGAAAACATTATAGAAGCAAATATTTGATTTATTTGTAATGGATTATCCATAAGGTATTTACATATTAATTCCAGCATAACATTTCCATAAAGATCAGGACAATTTCCTGTGAATTTAATAGGTGTTATCCAGTTACTTTGGTTATCAGTTATATCTTTCTTAGATTTTGCAAATTGTACTGGGTTGATTTTTAATTGTTTTTGGTTGTTTTTGGCGTTAAAAAAATCTAGCATTATTTCAACTACACATTCACTATTTGTTAAATCGTATTCAGCGCCTTTAGATTCATCTGAAGATTCATGATTGTGTATAGTAAGTGAGCCTGATTTAATTGGGATGCTAAATCTCAATAATTTATTGCTGCCGCCATTAACAATTTTAAATGGTGCAAATTCACCAAAAAAATTATACTCAATATCAGAGCCTTTAAATTTTTTGTTAAACGTGTTCCACTTGTTTTCTAAAGTTTGATTAATACTTTCTGTTTTAATCAAATCAATTGTATCCCATCCTTTTGTGTTCATAATTTGTTTTTTTTAGTAAATAAATAATAAATTGTAAAAAATGTTTAAATAATTGTGTGTTAAGTTTCTGGTTTTAAGTTACTTATATTAAAAATAATTAATAGTATTAAGTTTGTTTAATCTTTCATTTTTTTGCAATATACAAAAAAAATATTAAAATACAATAAAATATTAATGTTTTTTAATAATATTTTATTGTATTCCAATATTCTGGGTATCAAATGCTACTTTAGGAGTGTTAAATTGCTTGTTTACATTCTAATAAAATAAGTAGGGTAAAACAATTATTGCCATATTTTTAACAGCACTTTTCGAGCGAAATTTTCGATTCCATAATCAAAAATCTCATCACCAATAGTACTCTTAAAAATACACTAATAATTATTTTACCCTACTTAATGGAGATAGGAATAAAAAAATGTACTATATAAGGCTAAGGGTTTGGAAGTAGAATAGTAATTATATTATTTAACATAATTAAACACTTTAATTTGCTTCAGGATCATTTTTCCAACATGAATTATGTGGATTATGATAAATGAAAAATGGATTTTTCTATATAGACTATTATTATGATAATTTATATACAAGAATAACAATGAAAATTTTTTAAAAGAATAAATAGGGTAGTAAGAAATGACAAGATAAAAAAAGACCGACAAAACTAATTAGCTTTATCGGTCTTTTTTAATATTTTATAGATTCTGACTATCTTTTACGGTCTACGCGTTTACGTTCAGTACGTCTTGGTGCGCCTGAAGAGAATGATCTTCCACCACCACGGCTGTCACGGCGATCTCCACCACCTCTGCTATCACGACGGTCGCCAC
>JAWXTP010000150.1:0-6517 GCA_044433415.1 Rikenellaceae bacterium | reverse complement strand
GTGACCCTCATCCTGATTGCGAATCGAGTCCGCAATGACGTTTCAGGAACTTATGTCGCTACCGTCATCCTGAACTCGTTTCAGGATCTCTAACAAAGATAATTAAGAATTATGCATTAAATTATTTAATGCATTAAGAAATCGCCGTTCGGTGATAATTATAAAATATTTAGATAATAAAAACTACTAACCCTTCTTTTATGCATCACTCAGGAAACTGAGTATTATACAATAGTAAACAATTGATCAAACTTATCTCAGATTCTGTTACGCGTAATCTGAAAATGGGTCTGTGACCCCGCCCGACCGGCGTGAGGTCAAAAAAGACCCCGTTAGGTCAAAAAATCATGAAGAATAAAATTTAAAATACTAACTTATGAAAGCATGTTTTATGGGTTTAGGCTATATTGGCCTACCTACTGCTATTATCGCAGCTAAAAATGGAATTGAAATTATTGGTGTAGATATTAACCCTGCTGTTGTTGAAAAAACAAATAAAGGTCAACTACATATTATTGAACCAGGAATGGAAGAACTTCTTCAAGAAGTTGTTGCATCAGGTCAACTTAGAGCATCTGTAACTCCAGAAATCGCGGATGCTTATTTTATGGTAGTCCCTACTCCTTTTAAGGGTGATCACCAACCAGATATTTCATACGTTGAATCTGCAACACGTGCAGTACTTCCTCTTTTAAAAGAAGGAGACTTATATGTTATTGAATCTACCTCTCCTGTAGGAACTACAGAAACAATGACTAAGTTAATCTTTACTGAAAGACCAGAGTTAGAAGGTAAAATCAATATAGCATACTGTCCTGAGCGCGTGCTTCCAGGTAATGTTATTTTTGAATTAGTTAATAATGATAGAGTTATTGGTGGTATGAATGAGGCTTCTACTGATAAAGCTATAGAGTTCTACAGTCAATTTGTTAAAGGTACATTACATAGAACAAATAGCAAAACTGCTGAGATGTGTAAACTTACTGAAAACTCTTCGCGTGACGTACAAATCGCCTTTGCAAATGAATTATCTATTATCTGTGACAAAGCAGGTATCAATGTTTGGGAACTTGTAGAGCTTGCTAACAAGCACCCACGTGTTAACATCCTGCAACCTGGTTGTGGTGTTGGAGGTCACTGTATCGCTGTAGACCCTTATTTTATCACAGCTGAATTCCCTATGGAAGCTAATATCATAGCTGATGCTCGTAAAATCAATAATTATAAGTCATTCTATTGTGCAGAGAAAGTTCAAAATGCAATGTTACAGTTTGAACTTACAAATGGTCGCAAACCAATAGTTGCAATGATGGGTCTTGCATTCAAACCAAACATTGACGACTTACGAGAATCTCCTGCTAAAGAGATAGCTACAAAAGTTATGCAGAAATGTAATAACGCTGATATTCTTATTGTTGAGCCTAATATCACTGAGCATAAAGTATTTAAATTGACAGATTATACAGCTGCCTATGAGCAAGCCGACATAGTAGTTATGCTAGTTGCTCACAATGAGTTTAAGGCTCTTCCTTACGATGAGTCAAAAGTTATTCTAGATTTCTGCGGAGTTTATAAAAAATAAGTATTATGAAAGTACTAGTAACTGGAGGAGCTGGTTTTATAGGCTCTAACCTATGTGAAGCCCTACTCGAAAGAGGAGATAGCGTAACTTGTTTAGACAATTTCGCTACAGGACACATTGAAAACTTATTACCTCTTATTGAGGCTTACCCAACAACATTCAAACTAGTAGTTGGCGATATTAGAAACTTAGAAGACTGCCGTAAAGCGGTTGAAGGTAATGAATATGTATTACATGAAGCAGCGTTAGGTTCTGTGCCACGTTCTATCAAAGATCCTGCTACGTCAAATGATGTAAACGTTTCAGGTTTCCTAAATATGCTTATCGCGGCTCGTGATGGCGGAGTTAAGAGATTTGTTTATGCAGCTAGTTCTTCAACTTATGGGGACAGCAAAAACCTACCTAAGGTAGAAGATGTTATTGGTCGTCCTTTGTCTCCTTATGCAATTACAAAATATGTAAACGAGCTTTATGCAGATGTTTTTTCTAAAACTTACGACATGCAATGTATAGGTCTTAGATATTTCAATGTATTTGGTCGACGTCAAGATCCAAATGGAGCTTATGCGGCTGTCATTCCTCTTTTTGTTAAGAAATTCATGAACTATGAAGCCCCTAATATCAATGGCGATGGCGAATATAGTCGTGACTTTACTTATATCAAGAATGTAGTTCAAATGAACTTATTAGCCCTAGCTACAGAAAACCCTGAGGCTGTTAATCAAGTATATAACACTGCTTACGGAGAGCGCACTACCTTAAATCAACTTGTAGGATATCTAAAAGAGTTCTTAGGTGAATTTGATAGTAAAATCCTTGAAGTAGAACCTACTCATGGACCAAATAGAGCAGGAGATATACCTCACTCTTTAGCTAGTGTAGATAAAGCTAAATCTTTATTAGGTTATGATCCTCAATATTCTATGAGAGAAGGCCTTAAAGAAGCTGTAGAATGGTATTGGAATAATCTAAAATAATAAATATAATGGAGACAAAAATTTGCGTAATCGGGTTAGGCTATGTAGGACTTCCTCTAGCAAGATTATTTTCAACTAAATATAAAACAGTAGGTTTTGATATGAGCCAACGTCGTGTTGATGCCCTAATGGCAGGTCACGATGATACTTTAGAAGTATCTGACGAACTACTTCAAAGCGCTATAGCTAATGGTTTTGTTTGTTCATCTAATTTAGATGATATCAAAGATTGCAACTTCTATGTTGTAGCTGTTCCTACACCTGTAGACAAAAATAACAACCCTGACCTTACACCTCTTGTAGGTGCAAGTACTACTATTGGTAAAGTTATCTCTAAAGGCGATATAGTTGTTTATGAATCAACTGTATACCCAGGCGTAACAGAGGAAGACTGTATTCCTGTTGTAGAAAAAGTATCTGGTTTGAAATTCAATGAAGATTTCTTTGCAGGTTATTCACCAGAGCGTATAAATCCAGGTGACAAACTACACACTGTAGAATTAATCAAAAAAGTTACTTCAGGTTCTACACCAGAGATAGGTGTAAAGGTAAATGACATTTATGCTTCTGTAATTACAGCAGGTACTCACCTTGCTCCTACTATCAAAGTTGCTGAGGCTTCAAAGGTTATCGAAAATTCACAACGTGATATCAATATTGCATTTGTTAATGAGTTAGCGAAAATATTCAACAAAATGGGTATTGACACACAAGCTGTCCTAGAGGCTGCAAGCACTAAATGGAACTTCTTACCTTTCCGACCAGGTCTTGTAGGTGGCCACTGTATAGGTGTTGACCCTTATTATTTAGCTCAATGTGCACAACGTTATGGTTATAACCCTGAGATTATCCTTGCAGGTCGTCGCATGAATGACAGTATGGGCGAATATGTTGCAAATGAGACAATTAAATTGATGCTTAAAAAAGGGATTCAAGTTTTGGGTTCTAATTTACTTATTCTAGGTTTCACATTTAAAGAAAACTGTCCTGACGTTCGTAACACTAAAGTAATTGATATAGTTGAGGCTTTAAAAGAATATAGTATCAATGTAACTATTTATGATCCATGGGCTAACCCAGCAGTAGCTAAGCACGAATACGGTGTTGATGTAACTAATGAGTTACCAACTGATAAATACGATGCTTTAGTAATGGCTGTTGCTCATAAAGAGTTTGAATCGTTAGATATTGACTCTCTTAAGGCTGATAATGCTGTTGTTTATGATGTTAAATGGGTACTTAGTGAATCTGAAGGCAGGTTATAAATATGTCAGAGTTAAAATCAAAAGCAATTAACGGCGTATTTTGGAGTTTCATAGAACGTTTTGGAACTTTATCTATTCAATTTGTGGCTAATATTGTATTAGCAAGGCTTCTTTCTCCAGATGATTATGGTCTTCTTGGTATATTGTTAATTTTTATTTCAATTTCCACTATCTTCATTGATAGTGGATTTGGATCTGCACTCATACAAAAGAAAAACACTGACAACGAAGATTATTCAACTGTATTTATTATAAATTTTGTCATTGCATTAGTTTGTTACACATTATTATTTGTTAGTTCAGATTTTATTGCTAACTATTTTGGTAAAGCTCAGTTGTCAATTTTATTAAGAGTTTTAGGTTTGGTCCTTATTTTTAATGCTTTATCAACTGTTCAAAATAACATTCTACAAAAAACACTTAATTTTAAGAGAATAACAAACATAAAGATTATTGTAGCGATAGCCTCATCAGGATTAGCTATTTTAGCCGCATTAAACGGTATGGGCGTTTGGTCTCTAGTTGTTTTAAATATAACCAATAGTGTTGTATTGGCAATTTTGCTTTGGTTATCAACAGATTGGTACCCATCTTTGAAATTTTCCAAACAATCATTCAATGAACTTTTTGGATTTGGTTCTAAACTGCTTTTGGCTTCATTATTAAGTGAAGGATATAGAAATTTACAATCAATAATTATTGGTCGTAATTTTTCTGTAAAAGATTTAGGATATTTTACACAAGCAAAACAATTAGAGAATATTCCTGTAGCAACTCTAATTACGGTTGTTAATAAAGTTACATATCCAGTCTTTGCCCAAATACAGGATAATAAAAACCAATTAAATAATGGACTTAAAAGGTGTTTTCAATTATTAGGTTTTGCGAACTTCCCATTGATGATTTTACTTGCAGTTATAGGTGAGCCTCTATTTGATATATTATATGGAGACAAATGGTTAGTGGCTGTTCCCTATTTCCAGGGTCTTTGTATAGGATTTGGACTACTTTTAGTAATTCACAATACTAATTTAAATGCAATAAAAGCTGTAGGACAAAGTGGAATAGTATTAAAACTAGAAATTGTAAAGAAGATACTAGGAATAGGTTTAATATTCGTTTTAATGAAATATGGTGTAATGGGAATTATATTAGCATTAGCTATTAATTCTATATGCGAATTCTTCATTAATGGTTATTACACTGGTAAATATGTGGGATTTGGTATAGTTAAACAGGCAAAAGTTTTAGTTCCTATATTGTTGTTATCGACAGTTGCAGGAGGAATATCCTATTATGTTTCACTTTTGATTTCAACTAACAATATAATATTATTATCAATTCAGATTTTAATATATTTAGTTGTGTACTTTTCTGGAGCTTACGTGCTAAAGTTTGATATTCTTTTATATGTAATTGATATGATCAAAGAAAAATTTAAAAAATAATGTTAAGTAAAGTCAAAGAATTAATTAAACCAATATACATCTATTTGAGGTATGTATATGTTAGGTATGTAGTTAATAAAGAGTTTAAGCCATATTATTTGAATTACAACCTAGATGTTTCAGCTGTTTCAGATGATGAAATGTTATATTTTGGATATTATATAGTTTCACCAGAAAACGATAAAAACCAAGTAATATATTGCGTACCTAAAGGTGATGAAATAGGTATTTATTGTAATGATAATGGAAAAATAACTCATTTAGATAATACTAAATCATTTAATCTACAGCAAGGATGTATGTTACAATGGGGGTACACAAATACGAATCATGTGTACTATAATACATATAATTCCTTAAGCAAAAGATATGAATCAATAATTTATGATATTGAAAAAGGAGATAAATTATCTACATTTCATTTACCTATTTATGCACTTTCTAAACAAGAAGATTACTTCTTATCACTAAACTTCGATAGATTAACTCTAATGCGCCCTGATTATGGGTATTTTTGTAACGACAATATTAAATTGCCAAGTAATACAGAAGACGGAATTTGGTATTACGATATAAATCTTAAACAGTCATCGTTGATCATAACTCTACAGCAATTAATAGATCTTAAGTATGTTGAGACAATGGATGGTGCACAACACAAGGTTAACCATATTGATATAGCCCCTGATGGAAAAAGATTCATGTTTTTACATAGATGGGTTGGTAAAAAAGGTCGATTTATGAGATTGATAACATGTAATTCTGACGGCTCTAATCTATATATATTAAATGGAGATAAAATGACATCACACTCATATTGGGTAGATGATGAACATATAGTTTCTTTTTGTAATACTGAGAAGTATAATAATGCCTATGTTATTTTTAAAGATAAATCTTCAGAATATAATCTTGTCACTGAGAAGCTGCCAACAAATGATGGTCATCCATCTACAATATTAAATGGCAAATGGATAATTACAGATACTTATCCTAATTTAGGTAGAATGTCCTCATTGTTGCTTTATAACACTAAACAAAATAAATTATATAAATTAGGACATTTTTATCAACCTCTGAAATACAATGGACAGAAAAGAATTGATTTACATCCTAAATGGAATATGTTAGGAAATTCTGTTTATTTTGAATCTGGACATACAGGAAAAAGAAGACTTTATAAAATTAATCTTACAAATATAATAGATGGAATCTAGACAGACAGACAGACAGACAGACAGACAG
>JAWXTP010000149.1:0-6547 GCA_044433415.1 Rikenellaceae bacterium | reverse complement strand
ATTGAAAGCAAGCTAAATAATCGTCCTCGTAAAAGACTCGGATACCTCACACCAAATGAAAAATTTAAACAAATTATAAATATGAATTCAGTTGCATTTGCAGGTTGAATTCAGCTAATAAATAAATAAAGGCATTAAATTATACTATTTAATGCGGAAAGTGATAAAAGATTATAATTTTACAAAAATAACGCAGTAATTGTTATAAAATGCATTTATTTATGTTTTTTTTTATAACTTTACGAAACATTAACCAAAAAACTTTAAATTATGAACAAACTTTACTCATTATTGTTTGCGTGCTTGATAACTACGGTTAGCTTTGCACAAAACAAAGTAAGTGGTATCGTTTATGATGCCAAATCAAAAACTCCGCTACCCGGAGTTACAGTTTTAATTAAAGGAACTACGACAGGGGTAACCTCTGGAATGGATGGGGGATTCCAATTAAATGTGAATTCAGGTGATGTTCTTCAAGCATCATTTCTGGGGATGATTACACAAAGTATCAACGTCAATGATGACACATCGTTTTTAACAATCGAAATGCAAGAAGACGCAATTAATGCGGATGAAGTTATTGTAGTAGGCTACGGTACTACAAAAAAGAGAGATTTAGCGGGATCTATTTCATCTCTTAAAGCAGATGACATTAAAGCGGGGGTAATTACTAACACTGCACAGCTTATTAAGGGTAGAGCTGCTGGGGTACTTGTTAAGCAAAATTCTAGCGAACCAGGAGGAGATATTTCTATTCGTATTAGGGGTACAGCTTCAATTAGTGCTGATAATGAGCCACTTTATGTTGTCGATGGTTTCCAAACTGACTTGGGGAGTCAAATTAATCCTGGCGATATTCAGTCTATAGAAATTCTAAAAGATGCCGCTGCAACATCTATTTATGGTGCACGTGGTGCAAATGGTGTTGTGTTAATTACAACAAAAAAAGGCTCAGAAGGTAAATACACTATCTCTTATGGTTATGATTTAGCTATCAAGTCTTTAGTTAATCCTTGGGATTTGATGGACGCACAAGATGTTATTAACTACAATATGAAGGTATGGGAAGATGCTGGTAGTGTTGGTAATGCGCCATATACAGATGAGGAATTACAATATACTGGAGCTGGCACAGATTGGGTTAAAGCAACTACACAAAGTGCTATGACACAAAACCATCAATTTTCTATCATGGGAGGTAGTGATAAAATGGGTATGGCAATTTCAGCAAACTATATTGATGATATAGGTATTCTTCAAAATACTAATTTTGACCGTTTTAGTGTTAGAACAAACCTAGATTATAAACTTACAGATAGAGTAAGAATAGGTACTAACATGTATTTGTCAAAAACTAACAAAAATTATGTTAGTATGGGTACAAACTCAACTAATGACAATACAATATATTCTATCTTGTTGATGTCTCCTCTAGGTACAGAAACTGGTGCTGACGTATTCGGTAATGAAGGTGTTAAACCTGCTATTTTTAGTGAGTTAAATGATGTTGATTTTGCAGATATAGGTAATAATGTATATGCAACACTTTTTGGGGAAGTAGATATCTTAAAATCTCTTACAGCGAGAGTTTCTTACACTTATAGTGTTGATAACTCAAAAAGTCAAAAATACTATCCAGTAACAACAAATGTTGGTTTGTCTTATAATGGTATTGCTACTATTAATAATTACAAAACTGAGAAACAGCAACTTGATGCGGTTTTAACATGGAATGAAGTTTTTAACGATATTCATAATGTTAAAATTATTGGTGGTACTACACGTATAGAAAATGTTTATGAATCAAACGATATGCAAGCTTATGGTTTTTCTACCGATGAATTTTCTTTTAATAATATAGGTGCTGCTGAAACTATGAACTGGGTAAGTTCTGCTAGAGAAGATAACCTTTCTATTTCATTCTTCACTAGAGCTGAATATGTGCTTAAAGATAAATATGTTTTCAATGCATCTTTTAGAGCTGATGCTTCATCAAACTTTGGTGCTAATAATAAATGGGGTTACTTCCCTTCAGCTTCTGCTGCATGGCAATTAGGTGATGAGGAATTTATGAAATTTATTACACCAGTTGTTAATAGTCTAAAAGTAAGAGCAAGTTATGGTGTAACAGGTAATGACGGTATTGGTAACTATCTTTCACAACGTACTTATGCGCTTACTAGTGTATATCTTGGTGGTAGTTCTATTTCTAAAGGTTTGTATGCTTCTTCAGCAGGTAATCCAAATCTAAAATGGGAAACAACAAAACAGTTAGACTTAGGTTTGGACTTTACTTTACTTAACAATAGAATTGAAGTAAATGTTGACTATTATGATAAAATTACTGATGACCTACTAAACTCTATGTCTATTTCTGCTGTTACAGGTGGTTTCTCGACAATGATGGGTAATGACGGTAAAATTAGAAATAGAGGTTTTGAGTTATTTATTAAATCTAATAATATTTCAAAACAAAACTTTAGCTGGCAGACAACTCTTAACCTTTCGCTTAATAGAAACAAAATCTTAGAATTTAATGATGGTGTTGCTCAATATTCAAGTATAAGCCCTCAAGGTTGGTACAATAGCGAGGAATATGCTATCGTTAAAGAAGGTTATGCTTTGAGTTCTATATATGGTTATGTATTTGATGGTATCATTCAAACAGGTGAGACTTATTCAGCGCAACCTACTTCTGTTGCTGGTGACCCTAAGTTTAAAGATTTAGATGGTGATGGTGTTATTACAGAAAATGACAGAACTGTTATCGGTGACGGTAATCCAACATTTGTTTTAGGTATAGGAAATAATTTCACAATTAAAGATTTTGACTTCTCATTCTTCCTTGATTCTTCTGTAGGAAATGACTTGTTTAACTTATCTCGTGTTGTGTTAGAGGACAATAATCGTTTAGTTGAATGTGTAGATAGATGGACTCAATATAATCCTTCAAATACTATCCCTAGAGCAGGATATACTAAAACAGCAGGTATTAAATATGGTTCTTATGTAAACTCTCGTTTTGTTGAGGATGCAAGTTATTTGAGATTACAAAATGTTGAATTAGGTTATACTTTGCCAGTACATGAATTAGGAATTTCGGATTATATTAAAAACTTACGTGTATTTGTAGGAGCTCAAAATCTATTTACAATTACTGGTTACTCAGGATTTAACCCAGAGGTTAGTACAAACGCTGGTTCGGCTGTATCCCAAGGTTTAGACTTTAGCTCTTACCCAGCTTACAGAACATTCAACTTTGGTGCTAAAATTGTTTTCTAACAATAAAAATTGATAATCTATGAAAAAAGCCATAAAAATATTATAATATTCTCGTACACAGTGAATTATTGTATTTTATATGGCGTTTACATAATACCTTGAATTAAAAATTATTAAATTATGAAAATGAATATAATAAAATATTTAATGCTGATAGCTTCGGTTGCCACGCTGAATTCTTGTAGTGACGACTTGGAGGAAGTTATCTATTCACAATTAGTAACATCAAATGCTTTCGTTTCAGAAAGTGATGCGTCAGCAGCTATTGATGGTATTTATTCTCCTTTAATAACAGTTACACATAGAGCTATTTTCTATTTGAATGATATGACAACAGATGCTTGTTATAGGGAACAAATGGACTGTGAATTATTAAATGAAGCAAGCATGTCATCTAATGCTGACGTTACAACTTCATGGAGCGGTTATTATAGTATGGTTGCTCGTGCAAATACAGCAATAGACTATATTCCATTAATTGCTGATGAAGAGTTTGATGATGATGAAGATGCAGAAGCTGGTGCTTTAGAAAAAGCAGCTTATTTAGCACAGGCATATTTCTTACGTGCATTTGCTTATTACCAATTAACAGACTTATTTTATACTGTACCTCTAGTGACAGATAGTCAAATTGAAGTTACTTCTGTAGTGTCTCAATCTTCAATTACTGAAATTGAAGATCAAATTAAAAGTGACTTAGATATTGCTAAACTTTCATTACCTTTATCTTATGCTGCTACAACAGATGCTGGTAGAGCTACTTATGGTGCGGCTTTAGGTTTGTTAGCTCGTGTTCACATGAGAGCTGCTGGTCGCCTACGTCAATCAGGTGGTGATGCTAGTTCAGAGTGGACAAGCGCATTAAAATATGTAAATGAAATCATGGAGCTTGAAGGAAGTACTTATTCTTTACAAGCAAAAGTTTGGGATATCTTCGACCCAACTACAGATGCTGCTTTATATAATAATGAAATAATCTTTGCTGTAAGAGCTAGTGGTGATATCGCATCAGGTGCTTCAGATGTTGGTATGAACTTCACTCCTTGGACTTATGATATGGGTTGGGACTTATTTAGTATTCCTTTAGAAACAGTATGGAAATTTGATCAAGATGATGAACGTTTCTCTGTATTGATGGTAACAGACTTTAGGAATGTGTATGATGCTAATGCTGCTCAACCAAGATATTACAAGATTCCTGAGACTATAGAAGATGTAAATACTGTATATGAAGTTACTGATGAAAAAATAACTTACGAGTTAGATGCAGGTTATACTCAGAAATATAAATACTTAAATCCTGGTACTTACAATTATAGAACAAACAATAATGTATGTATATTAAGATATGCTGATATCATTCTTTGTAAAGCTGAAATCCTTAATGAGTTATATGGTCCTACACAAGAGGCTGTAGATTTAATTAATAGAATTAGAGAACGTGCATTTGGTCACTCTTCTAAAAATCTTGTTCTTAGTGATTACAGCAATACAGATGCGTTACGTAGAGCAATTTGTGATGAACGTCTTCTAGAGTTAAATAATGAAGGTGTTCGTCGTCCAGACTTAATTAGAATGGGGCTTTGGAAAGAAACAATGGAAGATTACATTGCTGCTATTAAACTTAAATCAGAATGGATGGAAGCTAATGCTGAATCTGCTACAGACCTAAGCTCAATGTGGTTAGTTTACCCACAGGATTTAACGGAAAATGATATTAGACGTTACTTCCCTGTACCTAAAACAGAGTCGGATATAAATCCAGATTTATTAAATTGTAGAGATTTTTAGTATAATTTTATAAATAAGTTCTAAGAAATGTCTTAGAATAGAGACATAGATAAACAATTAGGGCGATATTAGTTTCATAATTCGCCCTAATTAATATTATACAACTTTAAAAAAATGATATGAAACTACCTTTAAGAAATATCGGCTTAATCTTGCTTTCAGCAACGTTAACGTCATTTTTATATGCTCAACAACCACCTAAGAAACAAGTATGGAATTTTGATAGTTTAGAAGGTTGGGAATTTGGTCATCAGGACACAAACCCTAATAATCAATGTGAAATAGAAGATGGTATTTTACGTATTTTTACAAATGCAAATTCACGTGATAGAAAAAAGATAAGAACTGTAGATAAAATATATACTACAGGTCGTTATACATGGAAAACCTATATTCCACAAATGGGTAAGGGTGACCAAGCAAGTGTAGGTTCGTGGATTTATTGTGACGATCAACATGAAATTGATTTTGAAATAGGCTATGGCAAACAAGCAGTGAGAGAGGAGTTAGGGGCAGCAGATGATGAAATGATAGCTTACGCAACAACTCAGGCTCACCCGTTTCAGTCTGTACCTGTAAAAATTAAAACAGGTTGGCATATCTTTGAAATTGATTTATCTTTAGTTGATGGTAAATATAAAGTAGAGTGGATTATAGACAAAAAAGTTGTAAGCTCTGTTCAACAAACATTTGGTGATGAGTATGCATTCTATATTTTCTGTAGTGTTGAAAATCTTTTATTTATAGGTGACCACATCCCTACACAAGAAAATTATGGATTATATGATTATGTTAAGTATAAATATAAAAAATAGTTAGATGAATATAAAGAAGAAATTTATTTGGTTCAGTGTATTTTTTTTAATGGTGTTATTTGGTTGTGAAAAAAATAATACCACATCACCAGAATCTGTACTAAAATCAATAACAACAACCCAGTGTGATGATAATCAATTACGAATTAATGTAGAAATAGAGTTTAAGAAATCTGTTGATTATCAAATTGAATATTGGAAAACTGCTGATAGTGAGAATACTTTAGTGACTTCATTGGTGAGTTCTGAAATACAAGATATAGCAACTTTAATTTTATTAGAAGCTGATACAAAATATAGTTTTAAGGTTTTAATAGATGATTCTGGTAACAAAATAGAATCTGATGAATATCAGTTTTCGACTTCTTCATTACCATCGGCAATTACTAATGGGTCATTGTCAGAAGACAAATTGGAATATGATATAGATGGCTATATATTACAGATGCAAAGTTCCAGTCCAGGTTATATCACCATGAGTAATATGGAAGGGAAGATTGTGTGGTATCAATGTATGAATTCAGGTGTTAGGATAGCTACTTTTGATAGTGAAACAAATACAATTTCTTGTATATTGGGAATCAATTCTGCTCAGGCCTATGCAGGTGATTAGATTATAGTTATAGACTTGTATGGAAATACCTTAATGAACCTTAAAT
>JAWXTP010000148.1:0-6693 GCA_044433415.1 Rikenellaceae bacterium | reverse complement strand
TACAGGAGTTTCAACGCTTACAGCTATTACTTTAACTGCTATAAAACAAAAGATTAACCTACTTCAACGTGCTATCTTAATACCTGGGGTTTGCTTTGTACTTTTTGTTGTGGGTGTGACCTGGCTTTTCACAACTGGTGATAAAGAATCTCTTTCTGCTAGTGCAACTATTATATCTAATGTGTTATTAATGGGAGTTGTAACTACTTTTATAGTGATGGGTCTTGTGAAGCGTGTTAATGTTTACGATAATTTTATAGAGGGAGCTAAAGAGGGATTTCAGACAGCTATAACCATAATTCCGTATTTAGTTGCTATACTTGTTGCTATAGGAGTCTTTAGAGCATCGGGAGCTATGGATTTTTTAATAAGTGGTATAGCAAACCTGGTTGAGGCGATGGGATTTAACTCTGATTTTACAGGTGCATTGCCTACTATTTTCATGAAACCCCTAAGTGGAAGTGGAGCACGAGGTATGATGATAGATGCTATGAATAGTTATGGTGTAGATTCTTTTGTAGGTCGCTTAGCGAGTATAGTACAAGGTTCTACAGATACAACTTTCTATGCGGTTGCACTTTACTATGGTTCTGTAGCAATTAAGTGCATACGTTATACTCTTACGTACTCTCTTATTGCTGATTTTACTGGAGTCTTAGCGGCAATAGCTTTAGCTTACGTGTTTTTTTAGAATTTAACTAAAGGTAAATTATACTATTGGTAAGTATTATTACATTAATAGTATATAAATAAAAGAAACTTGAATATTTTTCACAAATTATACCAAAATACAATAAATAATAACTATATTTGTCTAATAAGAACAAATATAACCGTTTTGTATATCTCCAATTTTATTAATTTAGCGATATAGATGAAAAAGTTTCTGCAAATTATTCCTAAACCTTTTATCCTTCCTCTATTTGTAGTGGGAGGAGTTCTTGTGGGGCTAGGTGTCTATATAATTTACGTATCAAGACTACATACTTATGCACTAGATGATAGTGAGGGATGTGTTAACTGTCATGTTATGGCTCCTTATTATGAGTCGTGGCAGCATAGTTCTCACGGCCCCTGGACAAATTGTAATGATTGTCATGTTCCACACACTAGTACCTTTGATAAATACGCCTTTAAAGCAATAGATGGACTTTATCACTCTGCTGTATTTACGTTTAACGCTGAGCCTCAGGCTATACGTCCACGTGATGCAAGTAGTAAAGTTATCATGAATAACTGTATAAGGTGTCACACTCAATTAAATACAGAATTTGTAAAAACAGGAATGTTATCCTTTGATGATGTGAAAGAGGGTAAGGGCAAGGCTTGTTGGGATTGTCACAGAAATGTACCTCACACCACACGAAGCAACATCTCTTCTTCACCTCACACTTTAGCTCCTATGCCGAAGTCCCCAGTGCCTGCTTGGCTTAAGGATGCAGTTAAGTAATTTAGAAATCAGAAATTATTCCTTTTAGAGACAAAATAAAATTAAAAGATATGTTAAAAAAATTAACCGAACTAATTAGACGTAAACCAGCCGTAGGGTGGGGTATATTTGCTGTGGTAATGGTAGCAGTATTTGTATTAGGTCTACTTGCAGCGTCTATCACTGAGCGACGTGCAGAAATTGCAACGTTATATGCTAATAAGGTAGTAGAAATCACTGGTATCAATGCTAAAAATGAGGAATGGGGTTTGAACTATCCACGTGAATATGACACTTGGAAGAAAACTCAAAACATGGATTTTAGCTCTAAGCATTTAGGAAATACTACAGAGGATGTGTTGGCTTCACGTCCTGAGATGGTGGTGCTATGGGCAGGTTACGCCTTTGCTCGTGACTATTCAGCTCCTCGTGGTCACATGCATGCTGTAGAGGATGTTACAAATACTTTAAGAACAGGTTCGCCTGACGAAAATACAAAAGATATGCAGCCTTCAACTTGTTGGAGTTGTAAAAGTCCTGATGTTCCTCGTAGAATGGAAGAGATGGGGATTGCAGAGTTTTATAAAGCTGCATGGAGTGAAAACGGTAGTGAGATTGTTAACCCTATAGGTTGTGCAGATTGTCATAATCCTGAAACTATGGAATTATCTATTTCGCGCCCAGCATTAATTGAAGCCTTCGAACGTCAAGGTAAAAATATTGAAGATGCAACACCTCAAGAGATGCGTTCTTTGGTATGTGCTCAATGTCACGTAGAATATTATTTTAAAGGTGATGGTAAATACCTAACTTTCCCTTGGGATGGAGGTATGACAGTTGAAGCTATGGAAGAATATTTTGACAAAGCTGAATATGCTGACTGGACTCATGCTTTAAGCCGTACTCCTATGATTAAGGCTCAACATCCAGATTATGAATTGTTTATTTTAGGTCCTCATGGTCAACGTGGTTTAAGTTGTGCTGATTGTCACATGCCTTATAAAGCGGAGGGTGGTATTAAATACTCTGACCACCAAGTTGTAAGTCCATTGAAAAATATTTCATCTACTTGTCAAACTTGCCATAGAGATAGTGAAGAGAACCTTACAAAATATGTTTACGAGTATCAAGATAAAGCCTTAGAGATTCGTGATAGAGTAGAGCTAGAGTTGTCTAAAGCCCATATCTTAGCCAAAACTGCTTGGGATAATGGAGCTACAGAAAAAGCTATGTCGCCTGTGTTAGCACTTATTCGTCAAGCACAATGGCGTTGGGATTATGCTGTAGCATCACATGGTGGCTCTTTCCATGCACCAGTTGAGACTCAACGTATCTTAGCTCATAGTTTGGATAAATCTTTACAAGCTCAGTTAGAACTTCAAAAGGTGTTATTCTCTTTAGGTGTTAACGATGTAGAAATGCCAGACCTTTCAACAAAAGCTAAGGCACAAGAATACATAGGTCTTGATATGGATAAGTTAAATGCTGAGAAAGAAGGTTGGAGACAAACAGTAGCTCCAGCATGGTTAGATAAAGCAAAAGCTGAAGGGAAAATCGTATCTAAATAATATGCATAATAAAAATAATAATAAAATATGGCAAGCTCCTTGGGGATACCCAGAGAGCTTTGCTGTTGTTAGTGGGGTAGTATTTGTAGGTTTAATGCTACAAATGGCTGTAGGGTCTTTTGATTTTTATTTGCTTGCCTATCCAATAAATATTAGTGTCCTTACAGGTTTAATAGCCTTATCTGCATACTTAGGATTAAATTTCAAGAAAAACACTTTTGCTCGTTGGTTTTCAGGAGTGCCCTTTTCTGTGGCTATAATTTCAGCTTTTTTGTTGTTGTCTATTATCATGGGAGTTACACCTCAAATGAAAGAAGTAACAGTTCCTTTAGGATTTAATACTATGACTTCTAACTGGGCTTTCGTTTTTGTGTATACGCTTACGTTAATCTCTTTAGGAGCATTAATTGTACGAAGGGTAGTAATGTTTAAAGTTAAAGATATTCCTTTTTACTTCAATCATATAGGTCTTTGGTTGTTACTTATGTCATCGGGATTGGGTAATGCGAATATGCAGCGTTATATTATGTATGTAAATGAGGGAGAGACAGAATGGAGAGTCTATGATGCTGAAAGAAATATTAAAGAGCTACCTATAGCTATTACTTTACATGATTTTAATATGGATTTTTATCCATCTCGTAAAATGATAGTAGATATAGAGACAGGTGAAGTGATGAAGGGAAATACTGACGATTACAAGTTAGGTGAAAAGTATAGAATGATTATGTCTTCACCAGAACCTCGTACTTTCCGATCGGAAGTAGATGTTTATACAGAAAGTGGTGAGAGTGTTTCGACTACAATTATGGTTAATAAGCCTTTGCGTATAGGTTCTTGGACAATATACCAATATGGTTATGACAATCAGGCAGGTAATAAGTCTTCATATAGTAGTTTTGAGTTGGTTTATGATAGCTGGGTTATTCCAGTATATGTTGGTATTATATTAATGATGTTAGGTTCTATAACTATGATATGGTTAGGACGTGATAAGAAAGGAGTTAAGTATGACCTGGACTAATTTTATATGGTTTGCATTACCAGCAGTGTTACTTTGGTTAACATCGGGAATACTGGTGTTGCGTAAGAATAATCAAAAAGTAGCTAATGTTTTAATGTTATCGGGTATAACTATATTTTTAGCTTTTGTAATTCTATTCTGGATTAACCTTGAAAGACCACCTTTACGCACTATGGGGGAAACACGTCTTTGGTACTCTTTGTTTTTATCTTTAGTGGGGTATTTGGCTTATAGAAGGTGGAGTTATCCATGGTTGTTGAGTTTTTCGGCTATCGTGGCGACTGTATTTGTTATTATAAACCTGCTGAAACCTGAAATTCATTCTAAAAGTTTAATGCCTGCCCTCCAAAGTGTATGGTTTATACCTCATGTAACATCTTATATCCTTTCTTATGCTATGTTAGGAGCTGCAACTATAGGTGCGATAATAGGTCTCGTAAAACCTGAACAAAAGGATAAGATATTTCATTTTATAGATAACATGATTTACGTCGGGTATGGATTTTTGATGTTAGGTTTATTGATGGGTGCTATATGGGCAAAAGAGGCTTGGGGACATTATTGGTCTTGGGATCCAAAAGAAACTTGGGCTTTTGTTACTAGTGCTTCCTATTTAGCTTATATTCATCTTAGGTTACGAGCAAAATTAAGCAATGACAATGTAGCTTTATGTTTAGTAATTATATCATTTATTTTGTTAATGATAACATGGTTAGGTGTTAGTTACCTACCTTCAGCACAGATGAGTATACATGTGTATTAGTAGTGTGAACATTTAAATGCATAAATCGCAAATTTTAATATTTGAGATTTATGCATTTGTTTTTTATAATAAAATGTAAAATTAATTGTATAACAAATTTTTATTATTAATTTTGTTATTATGCTATACCTTCTTTTTGAGGTATATGGTAAATTGTAAGATTATTTTGTAAATGGGTTTTATATGTCAATATTTGAAGGAAAAACACTACTAATAACAGGTGGTACAGGTTCATTTGGTAATGCTGTGCTTCGTCGTTTTTTAGATAGTGATATTAAGGAAATACGTATTTTTTCACGTGATGAGAAAAAACAAGATGATATGCGTCATCGTTTACAAAATAATAAAATCAAATTTTATATAGGTGATGTGCGGAATCGTCAATCTATAGATGGAGCGATGCGTGGTGTGGATTATGTTTTTTCAGCAGCTGCATTAAAACAAGTACCCTCATGTGAATTTTTCCCAATAGAAGCTGTAAATACTAACATATTAGGGACAAATAATGTATTGGAATCCGCGGTTGTATTTGGTGTTAAGAATGTTGTAGTACTTTCTACTGATAAGGCAGCTTATCCTATTAATGCCATGGGAATTAGTAAAGCTATGATGGAAAAAGTAGCTATTGCTAAGGGTAGAGCTCTTGGTAAAGGTGCAGTAACGACTATTTGTTGTACTCGTTACGGTAATGTTATGGCAAGTCGTGGTTCTGTGATTCCTTTATGGGTTGAACAAATCAAAAATTGTAACCCTATTACTATCACAGACCCAAATATGACTCGTTTTATGATGACTTTAGATGATGCTGTAGATTTGGTTATGTATGCTTTTGAACATGGTGAAAATGGTGAACTTTTTGTGCAAAAAGCTCCTGCTGCAACGCTTGATGTTCTTGCAGAATCGCTTAAACAGCTTTATAATTCAGACACAGAAGTTAAAGTTATAGGGACAAGACACGGTGAAAAATTATATGAAACATTAGTGACTCGTGAGGAGATGGCAAATTCTATAGATGAAGGACTTTATTTTCGCGTACCTTGTGATACTCGTGATTTAAATTATGAAAAATATTTTACTGATGGTAATGAAAAAGTTTCTACTGTAGAGGATTACCATTCTCATAATACAGAACAACTAGACGTTGAGGGTATGAAACAATTGCTACTTAAACTTCGCTTTATACGTGAAGACTTAGGTATGGAAGAAAAAGCTAAATCATCAGAAATTAGAAGTGAATAGTTATTATGAATATTTTAATTACAGGAGCTAAAGGATTTATTGGTAGAAACCTTGTAGCTCAATTACATAATATTCAAGCTGGAAAAGTAAACAATTGCAAAATTGATTCAGATTTAAAAGTGTATGAATATGATATAGATAGCGATCCAGCAGAATTAGATGTGTATTGTAAAAATGCAGACTTCGTATTTAACCTAGCAGGAGTAAATAGACCTAAAGAGCAATCTGAATTTATGACAGTGAATTATGGTTTTGCCTCGACCTTGTTAGATATCTTAAAAACACATAATAACTACTGCCCTGTAATGATTTCATCATCTACCCAAGCGGAATTAGATAATCCTTATGGTGAATCTAAACGTGCAGGAGAGCAGTTATTATTTGATTATTCAACTGAAACAGGAGCTAAGGTACTTGTATACCGTTTCCCAAATGTATTTGGCAAATGGTGTAGACCTAATTATAATAGCGCTGTAGCAACTTTCTGTAATAACATAGCTTCAGGACTAGAGATTAAGGTTAATGATCCTACAGTGACAATGAACCTTATCTATATTGATGATTTAGTTAATGAGATGATAGCTGCATTAACAGGTGATGAACATACAGATGGTAAATTCTGTGTAGTACCTGTTGTACATACTGTAACTTTGGGAGAGATTGTAGATTT
>JAWXTP010000147.1:0-6713 GCA_044433415.1 Rikenellaceae bacterium | reverse complement strand
AGAAATACTAGCGATATCATTAGGATTCACTGTGTTCATATTACCTTCAACACCGTCGATAAGAACAAGTGGAGAGTCACTAGAATTGTCATCAATAGTACCAGTACCACGGATATTAAAGCTCATCTCACTAGCTACCTCACCACCACCAGAACTAACTGAGAAGTTAAGACCTGGGATAAGACCTTGAAGAGCTGAACTTACGTCTTTTGTTGGACGAGAATCAATAGCATCGCCTTCGATCATACTTACAGCACCTGTTACATTAACTTTCTTTTGAGTACCGAAACCTACGACTACTACTTCTTCTGCTGCGATTGCATCAGCTACAAGAGTAATACCGTAAACTGTTTTTGTGTCGATTGTGAAACTTTGAGAAACGAAACCTAGGTAAGATGCTGTGAAAACATCACCTTTTGAGGCTTCTAATTTGAAAGTACCATCATACGATGATACAACACCGTAAGTAGATCCTTCTTTGATGATAGTTACACCAATTAATGGCTCACCTGATTCATCTGTAATTTTACCTGAAACTGTAAATGATTGATCAGCTTCATTTTCATTTGATACTTTTGTAAAAGCATCATTCGCGTAGGATGGAGTCAATACAAAGATTGACATAACAACCGCTAACGCACAAGCAAGAGATCTTTTTACGGTATCCCCCTTGTTAGTTAAGTAAATGTTACTCATAAATTTAAAGGTTTTTTGGTTAAGTTTGTTGGAAATTGTTATTTGTTAATTTTATATATTTAATGGTTAATTAAATATTGGTTAATACTATCAATACGTATACGGTTAATACATGTATCGGTTAAATTTTTATATATTAATAATTGTTAATTAACATATATATGGTTAGTACATATATTAATTTTAATATATTGATAATATATATATGGTTAGTATATATATTAATTTCTTCTTTATTTATAAACTTGTATATTTATACAAATATAGCTTTTACACTTATAAATACCATTCAAAAGTACGTAATACTTGTTAAACTTCCAAATTTTTTTTTACTTTTTTTATTTTTTACAAATTTATATTCTATTTAAATCTTTGTTAACCATGGAATTAAATCTTCATAAAAAAACAATTAATTTAGTAATATTAATACAACTTTAACATATTTTTAACTTTCTTCTTTTTATTCTAACGTGAAAATAAGAAGAAAATTATATAAAATTCATCTAAATTTAATTTATTTCTATAAAATTATTATATCCATCACTAATTCACTAAAAAAAGGAAATTCTGGAATTAAATATTCCTCGAATTTCCTTTTTTATTTACCTTTTTTATTTACCTTAAAAATTTAGCTTTTTAATAAGCATATTCACGCATAAGACTTGTAATAACATACCTGGTATACCTAATTTAAAGTCTTGTATTGCTAATCCAAAATCCCCTAAAATAGCCCATTCAACAGCACTTCCTAGGATTTGGTAACATAGCACTACCCCAACTAAAATAAGTAAAGAAACTGTTTTAAAGTAATGTGCTGCTAGACTAGCTGCTGCAACTAATAATAAGGATTTTGTAAGTATAGCTGGCAACACCGCCAAAGGAGGCATACCAAAAAGCAGGTGATTTAATACTGGTGAAAGAACCGCTGTAAGAAGTCCTACTTTCCATCCGTATTTATAAGCTGCTAGAAGCGTAAAGAAATAGATAGGTAGGAAAATAAATCCTCCCTGTGGCACTAGGTGACAAATTTGAGGTAAAACTATATTACCTGCAACAAAACCTAAAGCTAGTAAATAAGTTTTTAACTGAGTGTAGCTCAACGAATAGAGCTTTAATGTTGTAGTTTGCATATCTCTATTTTTTTGAATTTAAAAATTGTGTTATCGCATTTATAGACTCTTCAACAGTACCTATATCACGACAAAGTAATTCTACAGGACACCATCCCTTACCATCTCTTCGGATAATGTGAGGTACTAATTCACCATAGCTTACTTTAACGTCATATCTCTTGAAGAAGTCTAGGGCATTTTCACTTATAACATCGGTGTAAACCTCTTTTGCTTGCGCAAGTATCATAACTGTGGCTGCTCCCTTACCAATAATTTTATCTACAATAGTTGAACCACAAAGAAACTCTGCATCACCCATATACAAATTATAAATATCACTTATACCTCGACCTGTAAAAAACCTAACATCCTGATTTTTAGCAACGGCAAGAGTATATCCTCCCTCGTGTAGTTTTTCTTTTAATTCTTCTATCATATTAATATATTCTTAGAAATCTATTTCTTGTTTTAGTTTTTCTATGTAACTATCAATTCTACTAAGTTGTGCAGGTATATCTATACGCTGAGGACAGTAAGGAGTACATTGGTTACAACCTATACATTTCTTAGCTTGACGTAACTTAGGCACTGCTCTATCATATCCTACAAGGTAAGCTCTACGTGCTTCTTTATAATTTTCATCTTGACGCGTATTAGAGATATTACCCTCGTTTACACACTTATTATAGTGTAACAAAATTGCTGGTATATCAACGCCATAAGGACAAGGCATACAGTATTTACAGTCATTACAAGCCACAGTAGGATACTGAACTAACAAGTTTGCAGTTTCATCAAGGAACTCTTCCTCCTCAGCTGACAAAGGCTTCAAAGGTGAGTAAGTACGTATATTATCTTGTAGATGCTCCAAATAAACCATACCACTTAAAACAGTATAAACAAGCGGTTTAGAGCCTGCAAAGCGGAAAGCCCATGAAGCTACACTTTGCTCAGGCTCACGTTCTTTTAGGCGTTTAAAAACATGGTCAGGAACAGAAGAAAGCCTACCTCCTAAAAGAGGTTCCATGACCGCCACTGGGATATTTCTCTTAGCAATTTCATTGTATAAATATTCGGCATTGACATTCTCAATAAAAGTAAATGCTGCATTACGCCAGTCTGAGTAATTAAGCTGTATCTGTACAAAATCCCAATGTACTTCATCATGCATAGCAAGAATTTGATCAAACACAGCCGCATCACCATGGAAAGACCATCCTAGCTTACGGATACGTCCTGCCTTACGCTCCTCTAATAAATAATCCAAAAGACCATTATCAATAAAACGTGCATTAAAAGATTCTATATCACTACCTACATTATGAAGTAGATAATAATCTATATAATCTGTCTGTAGCTTCTTTAGGGAGTTCTTATACATGTTAACACCAAACTCAAAATCAAATTTTGTCTTATTTGACATCTTTGTAGCTATATAGTAAGACTCACGAGGATAACGACTTAGAGAGTTACCTGTAGCCTCCTCACTCCAACCTTGACAATAGATAGGCGCTGTATCAAAATAATTAACTCCATGTTCTATAGCATAATCAACAAGCTCATTAACAGCATCTTGATCTACTACATTCTCACCTTTTTGTACACCTTCCTTAGTAGGCCAACGCATACAACCATAGGCTAATAACGCCAAATCATCATAAGTTCCTGGCACTTTTTTACAAGTAATTTGGTTTTTAGGAACTTCTGTTTGTGAAGTACCTCCACGCTCAGAAGATACCAAGCCCTTACTTTTACAACCTAATGTAGATGCCACACCCACAGTAGCGGCACTGATACCTACAATTTTTAAAAACTCTCGTCTATTTATATCTTGTTTCATAATATTCAATTCTCTGATTTACAAATAAAAGCTATACTCTTGAATGGCGATTTTTACCTTCCACATATATAGCACTGAAAGGAGCTGAAGGACATACATATTCACAAGCTCCACAACCAATGCAACGCGCTAGGTTAACTACAGGTATCATAAGTTGCTTAGACTTACCCTTCCCTCCTTTTGGTTCTGCATCAGCAACTCCACTGTAAGGTATCATCTGTATAGCTCCTGTAGGGCATTTTGAAGCACAGTTGCCACAACTTATACCTTCAGATACTACGATACAGTTTTTCTTAATCCATGTTGCTGTACCTATAGAAATAGAACTTTTCTCGTCTTTAGCGATAGGAGTGATAGCTCCTGCTGGGCATACATCACTACATTTAGTACATTCTGGTCGGCAGTAACCTCTCTCAAAAGACATCTCAGGTTGCATTAACCTACTTAAGTCTGTAGAAGGACGTAACACCTGATTAGGGCATACAGAAACACAAAGCTGACAACCAGTACATTTAGTTGCAAAGTTTCTTATACTTAAAGCTCCCGCAGGAACAACATAACAATCACGACTAGGGACTTTCTTGTCAACAATAACAGCTAAACCACCATCGGTTTTCATCTCTTGTGCTTTCACCACTGCTGAGCCTAAGACCAAAGATGTTGCTAGGAAATTACGTCTGCTAGTGCTTTCTGTCATTTCATTTTTTTTAGTAGCTTCTTTGACAGGTTTTACAGAATCTGAAACTACAACTTTCTCATTTTTAGGTTTTAAAGCATAGTGCAATGCATCTTTCTTACATTTTAATGTACAATCAAAGCAAGTAACACAACGGCTATAGTCTATAGTTTTATTTTTAGAATCTATACAAGAGGATTTACAGCTCATCTCACACAATCCACAACTATTACATTTATCTTTGTCTATTCTTGGTTTATAAAGAGAATATTTAGCAAGGAAACCTAAGAAAGTACCAACAGGACAGATAGTATTACAGTAAGTTCTACCACCCTTCCATGCAAGGATAACGATAATTACGAAAGATAATGCCGCAATAATAAAGGTTGGTAAACTTCTTAACCATACATCATAAGTATAGAATGCATAACTATCAGCGCGCTCAGCAAAATAAGCTAACACATTATTTCCCCACTGCCATATAGGTGCTAGTAGGTTAGATGCCATACGTCCATATATGCTATAAGGCTCTAAAAGTGCTGTTATAGAGCCTATACCTATAATAAACATAGAGATAAAAACTAGTAGAACAGCTCCACGAAGGTAGGTTAACGCCTTAGAATAACGGAATCTATATTTAAACTTCTTACGCTTAGAAGAAATTTTTGAGATAATATCCTGAAAGATACCCAACGGGCAAATCACTGAACAATATACACGTCCTAAGAGAAGTGTAATTGCTATAAGTAAAATTACAGGTAAAATATGCACTGCTGTTACAGCCGCCACGAACTGTATCTTTGCTAGCCAGCCAAGCCAAGCATGGATAGTTCCAGTAAAGTCTAGAAATAACAAGGTTATCAAAGTGAAACATGTTATTCCTAAAATCACTCTAAGTTTTTTTAAGTTATTCATATTGGTTATATTTAGGTAGATTAGATATCTTATTTAAGTCCCTATAAGGGGAAGATTGGTAAATGATTATAAAAAATAAAAATTACGCAATTCAAAGGTACAATTTTTTTTAATAAATACCTATTTTTAGGTAAAAAACTTAAATATCTTACAAATATTTACTTATAAAGTAGCAGAAAGGAGCTATCTCTAGCTCCTCTAACCTTACCATTCTATTTTTTCTTTCCCTAACTCTTCAAGTAGAGCATTAATCTTTGAGAAAGGTTTTGACCCTGTGAAAGGTGGGTATTCTTTAAAAAACTTTTTATTCGACAAAGGTGAAGGGTGAGAAGAGACCAACATACGATTACGTTGCATATCCACCTTTTCACATTTCTTATAAGCAAAAGCTCCCCACGCTACATATACTATTCCTTCAAAATTTGTATTCAAATATGATATCAGTGAATCTGTAAATTTACTCCATCCTATACTTTTATGTGAGTTGGCTTCATGTGCACGCACCGTAAGTGTTGCATTGATAAGCAAGACTCCTTGCTCAGCCCAAAGAGATAAGTCTCCATGTTCTGGAATATCTTTACCTAAATCATCATGTAACTCATTAAAGATATTTCTTAGAGAAGGTGGAAACTTCATACCTTTAGCCACAGAAAATGCTAGTCCGTGAGCTTGACCGTTATCATGATAAGGGTCTTGACCTATGATTACGACTTTCACATCTTCAGGAGCACATAAGTTGAAAGCTGTAAAAACTTCTGACTCAGCAGGAAAAACTTCATAGTTATCTCTTTCTTCTTTTAACTTTCGTTGTAATTCTTTGTAATAAGGCTTTTCTTGCTCCTCAGCAAAAAAAATATTCCAGTTATTTATCATTGATTTGAAATTGATTTGAAAATTTATACAAAAGTACAGAAAAAAACTAGCACCTACAAAAAAATGGTGGGTGGAGGAATCTCACGACTGCCCCACCCAAAAGAAAACTATTAACCCAAACTTAAAAAAATGAAGAAATCTATTATGTATATAATAATTGTCTCTGCCTATATACTTACAAGTATTATACCACAATGGAATTTTTCTACATTTGTTTACTACATAAAATTTTATTACTTTTGTCATTCACGAGGAAACTTATAGAACTTTCCTTAAGGGAGTTCTATAAAGTTCCCTAAACATATTCTTAATTTCTAACCATAAATGAAATTTTTTTTAATAATTACGGGCACCATAAGCCTAATATTAGGTATTATTGGCATTATCGTCCCTATTCTACCAACAACACCATTTCTACTACTTAGTGCTAACTTATACCTTCATTCATCACCTCGTCTACACCAGAAACTTGTAAACTCTAAATACATTGGCACCTACATAAAAAACTACAAAAATGGCAAAGGTATCCCTGTAAAATCAAAGGTGTTTATGATTTCTTTACTATGGCTAAGCTTAGGGTATAGTATTTTTGTACCCTTAA
>JAWXTP010000146.1:0-6773 GCA_044433415.1 Rikenellaceae bacterium | reverse complement strand
CTTTTGCGTTGTAAAGCTAAAGCGGAAACAGGCTCTGCTGAGGAGCAACCTGCTAGGAATAAGTTTTATGATTATACAGTAGATGGGGGAGTTCTTAAAAAAGCTCCCCTTTCTCTTATCTACTGGTAATCCCTTATGCCTAAGAAAACCTAATTACAACTGTTTGTTGCACAAACAGTTGAAGACACTTCGTCTTTTTTTTGCCAGTAATTTTTCCACATTCGCTTAGTATTAGCTCCTGTTGAATGTACAATATCGGGAGTAAGATAACTTATACTTTGATGAGGTCTTTGATAATTATATAAGTATATTATCCTCATTATAAATTCTTTAGCACTTACAAAATCCGTAAGATGTTTGTCGTTTATCCATTCTGTTTTTAATATACCATTAACTCTTTCTGCAATAGCGTTCTCCAATGGATCGCCATTTTCAGTCATACTTATAGCTATTTCCTCCTTTTTTAATATCTTAACATATTCATTACAACAGTATTGAGAGCCTCTGTCAGAATGATGTATTAATGTATGTTTCTTGTCTTTTAGTAACTGTTTTGTTTCTTCAGGTAACTGTTCTATTGCCATTTTTAGTGCCTCAATAGCATTCTCTGCTGAAAGATCTAGCGCTAAACTCCATCCTATTATCTTGTGCGAAAATGCGTCAGTAATAAGAAACAAATAAATAAAAGCATGACCTACTCTAATATAGGTAATGTCACTAACCCACAGTTGATTAGGTGCTGTTAATGTCATATTTTTTATTAGATTCGGATACATTCTAAATCTATGTCTTGAGTCTGTTGTTTTTATTGCGCTGCGTTTTCGCTTTACTAATAAGTTATTAGCTTCTATCTAATAAAGAAAATAATTTATCGCGTCCGATAGTGGCTTCCAATTGTTTATTTAATTTTACTTGCAATTTTCGAGTACCCATACGAGGAGAGTCTACTCTTAATTCCTCAACCAATTTTAGAATTATATCCTCTTGCATCATAACAATTGTTTTATGTTTTAATTTGTCATAGTATGCTTGACGGCTATTACCAAACAGTTCACTAAGTGCTGATATACTGTACTTTGGACAATATCCCTTTACTTCTTGAACTGTTTGGCACCAAGCTTTTTTCTAATAGGCAAATCAAACATTCTTTCGGCTACATCAATCATTTTGTTGTAGGTGATAGCTTTCATTTTTTCATATTCAAGCTCTTTTTCCAATTCTTTAATGCGTTTATCTTTTTCTTCTGAAGTTAATTTCTTTTGTGGCATATCGGTAGTTTTATTAATCCTGATGCAAAGGTACTAATATCACGTTTAATATCGTTTTCTACAACATAATTTATTTTACCTTTTTTTACCCAACGCTTTATTGAGGAACGTGAAACTTTAAATTCTCGTTCTAAAAAACTTATACTCTTATTACCTGTGTAATAAAGATGCACGATTTCTGAGATTAATTTCTCTGGATACTTAGTTCTACTTTCTTGTGTTCTCATAACTTTACTGTTTTAATTGTTTATAATTTATGTAAAGTTATTTCAGTACAAGTCAGTTGACCCTGGCAACTATTTTCAAAAAGAAACTCCATGCAGCTCGATGCTGCATGGAGTTTAAAATTTAGCGTCCACGGCTGTCCGCTTTTTCCAAGAGTAGTTCATATTTGCGGCGTTTTTTGAAGTTTTAAGCGGAGCAGCCTTGAGGCTGTGAGCATTGAAACTTTAAAAAAGGTCGCAAAGATGGGCTGCTATTGGGAAAAGCCTTCCCAATCTACCGACGCGAAGCTATAATTAGCAGAAGCCTTGTTGGATCATTGCGTTTGCAACTTTGATAAAGCCACCGATGTTGGCGCCTTTAACGTAGTTAACATAGCCATCCTCTTCTTTACCATACTTAATACAAGTCTCATGGATATCTCTCATGATACCACTAAGTTTTTGGTCAACCTCTTCTTTAGTCCAAGAAAGACGGATAGAGTTTTGAGACATCTCAAGTCCAGAAGTAGCAACACCACCAGCATTTGATGCTTTCCCTGGAGAGAATAATATCTTATGTTCTTGGAATATAGCTATAGCCTCAGGAGTAGAAGGCATGTTAGCGCCTTCTCCAACGCACATACAGCCATTATTTAATAGTTTTTGAGCATCGTCACCGTCAAGTTCATTCTGTGTAGCGCAAGGAAGTGCGATATCGCATTTCACACCCCAAGGGCGTTCGTCAGGGAAGTATTGAGCAGAAGGGTAGTGAGTTACATATTCTGAAATACGACCTCTAAATATAGTTTTAAGGTCTTTTATATACTCTAATTTCTCAGTGTCAATACCATCTGGATCATAAATATAACCTTTAGAGTCTGATGCAGTAACAACTTTAGCGCCTAGCTCTAAACATTTCTCTATAGCATATTGAGCTACGTTACCACTACCAGAAACAGTCACTGTTTTACCTTGGAAAGAGTCACCATTAGCTGCTAACATCTCACGTACAAAGTAGCAAAGACCATAACCTGTAGCCTCAGGACGTAGAAGGCTACCACCCCATGCTAAACCTTTACCTGTAAGAGTTCCTGTAAATTCATTGCGAAGACGTTTGTATTGACCAAACATGAAGCCAATTTCACGACCGCCAACACCTATATCCCCAGCAGGAATATCACAGTCAGCACCAATATGACGTTGAAGCTCTGTCATAAATGATTGGCAGAAGCGCATAATCTCGTTATCAGATTTTCCTTTAGGGTCAAAGTTAGAACCACCTTTACCGCCACCCATAGGAAGTGTTGTTAAACTATTTTTGAATGTTTGTTCGAATGCTAAGAATTTAAGGATGCTAAGGTTCACTGAGCTATGTAATCTTAAACCACCTTTGTAAGGGCCTAGAGCGCTATTGTTTTGTACTCTATAACCTTTGTTTATCATGATTTCACCATTGTCAGTAGTCCATGGTATACGGAACATAATTACGCGTTCTGGTTCAGCTATACGTTCTAGGATTTTTAATTTTTGCATAACTGGGTTTTCAATGATGTAAGGCGCCACACTTTCGACTACCTCTCTAACTGCTTGATGAAATTCTACCTCGCCTGGGTTTTTCATTTCTATTGCTGACATGAACTCAGCAATATAATTTTCTGCTTGTTTTTCCATTATATTAATGTGTAATTTTAAATATATTTGTTGTTATTTTCACAAATATATAAACCATTTATATTAAATGCAAGAAAAATGTTAGTAAATATTGAAATTATACTTCAATATGTAATTTTTAACTTTTTTAAAATATTGCGAAAAATTGATTTTTTATATGATTGAAAATCTTGTAGTTGTATTTTTGTTGAGGGTGTTGTGAATATTTTGTGTAAAAAATATTAGACACCCCCCTATTTTTGGCAAGGTTAGTTAAGGAAAATATTTTTTAAAAAGTGATTTTAATTAATAAATTTTTGTGGGGATTGTGCGATGGTTCCTTTTTAGAAGTTAACTTTATAATATGTAGTAGTATTATTAATAGTTTTTTTTTGATAAAATTAGTATATGCGCTAAAGGAATAAGTTGAATCTCTAACATTTGCGTGTAAATAGGTTAAGATATAGTGCTTTACTGTGCATTTTGTGATTATTCTCTTAATTGATTTGTGTGTTTGTTCGTTTTTGCATATATTTGATGTATAAAAGTTTTATAATATTAATAACTTAAATTTTAAAATTATGAAAAAATTATTATCATTAGTGTTATTATTTACAGTTTCTGTATTACTTACAAACTGTGACAAGAACGATTACGAAGGGGAAGTGGTATTTCGATTACATGAGAAATATTATGGTTGTGAATTATTGATTTATCCTTATGGTTATTCAACATCTTCAGGTGCTATTTATTCGACAACAATAGAAAGTGGTACAATTGAAGTAGATTTAAATATAGGAGACTACAAGTTTATCATTAATGGCACAACCTCTGCTGGAACTTATGAGTCTGGAACATTCCAACTAAAATCTGGTGAAACAATTACTTATGAATATCTTTATACAAATAGTTAGAGTTTAGTTTTTAGATGTTCCCTAAAGTATTGTATTTTACTGAAAACCCAACTTGCGTTACGTAATGAGTAATGAGAGTTGGGTTTTTCAGTTTCTTGTAGGGTAACAATCTTTCCACGCTTGTCGCGACTCTGTTCGGCCCAGATTGACCCTGTTCGACCCAGGCAACTATTTTCAAAAAGAAACTCCATGAAGCTCGATGCTGCATAGAGTTTAATATTGTACGCCCAGCATGTGTATAACCTAAAGTGTGCAAGTCCCTAACACGCCCTAATAGTGGGAAGTGTCTAGCCAAAGGCAAGGGTGTCCATCGTGAGGTGGAATCCGAGGGAAGCTGGCGGCAAAAGTCTAGCCTGACGAACAAAAATCAGATACAAGGCTAAAGTGCAGGGGTAAGGTTGCAATTCAAATTAAATCCAAATAATTTTCCAGTTAATATCCAAATAAAATAAGATAAAGTTTATAATTAAATTTGTTTTTACTATTTTTGTATCAAGGTGTTAAGAGGAGATAGGCTCTGCTGGGGAGCAACCTATCAAGCAATAAACACCCTGACGTACGCAATAATGCTTATCGGGGAGACTGTGAAAATGGTCCCCCTCTTTCATTATTGATACTGTCTATATGGCTCTAAAAACCCAATCTTAAAATCCTACGGTAAACAAACTTTCCACAGCAGACATCTCAAAAACCGAGTGCTGCAAATCCCTTTTTCAGTCTATGTGTAGGTGAGAGTCACAATCTATTCGGAGCAGACTTCAAAGCTGCAAGTTATTGGTGGTGTTATCTCTCGAGTGAAAAGCTGTTCGCCAATAGGATGTATTTATTTAACAACACAGTTGACATATTCCGTCTTTCGTTTTAATACAAAAAATATTCTATTTATCAATTTGCGGGCAATGTAATTACCAAATGTAAAATCCACAAAACTCAGCCTCATAAACCGAGTAGTAGGTGGCGCTTGGGTAGTTTGTCACAAGAAATTTGTGCAGTGCTTCAGGTTCTGGATTCTGTCGAAACTTCTTCAAAACCGAGTGTTCTGACAAAACCTCTACCGACCAACTTTTCAAATGAACATCAATTCCTACGTAAATTGCTTGTCCAGTAAAATCTAATTTCGTAACTTTGTTCTGCGTTTTCATAAGCTATATTGTTTTTAGAGTAACTTTCTTCCAATTACAAAGTTAACTAAAATTTTATAGCTTATTTTTATTTACTAGCTGTTTCACGGGTTAAACATAGGAACTATTCGGAACTGCACATAGTAAATCTGGCAGGTATAAGGCGGAAAGATTATATTCTTATCTGGGGAGGTTCCACAGACGTGTTAAGATGGTGCATATTCATAAACAGTTACAAGCACAGTTTGCTGAAAGAAAAGTTGTGAAGCGTTATGTAGCATTGTTAGATGGAGAGTTAAAAGAAGAAGAGGGGATGATTTCTCTTCCTTTGATTCCAGATTTTTTGGATAGACCTAGACAAAAGGTGGATAAGGAATTTGGTAAACCTGCAATTACAGCTTATAAAATTATAGAAACTAAAAATAATCGTACTAGAGTACATCTTTATCCAAAAACAGGACGTACTCATCAATTGCGTGTACATTGTGCTCATGTTGAGGGTTTTGGTACTCCCATTTTAGGAGATAGCTTATATGGAAATTCAGCAGATAGGCTTTATCTACATGCTGAGTATATAAAATTTACTCACCCTGTGACAGGCAAGCAGGTGAAAGTGATAAAAAAACAAGTTTTTAAAAATGTTATAATCAGGAGAAGTACCACAACTTCTCCAGAACTCAAATTATACATTATAGTAGCTTTTGGTTTATAGTGCATTCTTTATTTTTTTGCCCATGAGATTTAACTTATAATAGTTTAAAGTGTCTACACTTTAATAAAGGAAATTTTTTTATATAAGAAAAACGTAAGAACTAAACTAGAATATAGGGGAATTCTAATAATTGGTTTGTAAAACTTCCTTAAAAGTTAATTAAATCAAGAATTATGAAAACATTAAAAAAAGGCAATAGTAGAGTAATAGGTCTTATTTTGCTATTAATGACAGCAACATTCTCCTTTATTGTGTATGGGCAGAAAAATACAAAGTTAAGTTATCCACAAGTAGCTACAGGTCAGGTTGTAACTTACGATGCTGATGGTGCAGTGCTTGATAATATCAAGCCTGGTGATGCACTCTATGGTCAGGATGCACACTATCTTACAGGTGCAAAGATGAGCTATAAAGACAATGGTGATGGCACAGTGACAGACCTTAATACAGGATTGATGTGGCAGATGATTCCTGTAAAACAGGGGTTTAGCTGGCAGGGGGCTAATGATTATTGTGACAGTTTAGAACTTGGCGGTTATGATGATTGGCGTGTGCCTTCAGCTAAGGAGCTGTATTCTATTAGTGATTTTAGTACAGGTTGGCCATATATTAATACTGATTTTTTCAAACTTATAGATGACGACCGTGTAGGTAAGGATGAACAGTATTGGACAAGTCACAGGTATGTTGGCTCCATTGTTCAAGGTGGAAGTACTCTTGCTTTTGGTGTTAACCACGGTACAGGTCATATTAAGGCTTACGGAGCTGGAGATGACACTAATGAAGCAGGTGAGCGTCCGCAACGTCCACAACAAGCACGTCAAAGTGGACAAGGGGGACAACAACGACCTTTACGTGATACTACACAAATGGCATCAAATGAACGTCCTCAACAGCGTCCACAA
>JAWXTP010000145.1:0-6801 GCA_044433415.1 Rikenellaceae bacterium | reverse complement strand
TATTTAGCAGGCCGTTATGGAGCTATACCTTTTTTTGGTGAAAGTAACTTACTGTCTGAGCAATAACAACTGTAAACTAAGAGAATGGATAACAAAGGATTATTTGATAGACTCAGTAGAAGTAAAATTAAAGCTGACAGTTACATATCTCCTCGTGAGGTAAAGGTTGAGTCTTCTAAAGAGGTAATACCTCCTATTTCAAATACATCTGAGATAGGTTACACTAAGCCTATGTTTAAAAATATTGTTTTTTCTGCTTTTGGTATATCAATTAATGAAATTAAATCGTTCACAAATAGAGATTGTTCGTTATTTGTAATTTTTAGTGGTGGTGAACAGCGTGAAAAGGACTATTTTTCACCTATTTTAAAATATCCTAACTGCTTTCCGAAGGTTAAAATTAGGTTTGTGACTGGTACAGATCAGTTACAACAATTATATTCGGAAGCACTTAAGATAAAAACTGATTTAGGCGGACTTAACTCAGAATTAGGAGATAGAGTTTATATTATTACTGATGTAGATAGCTTTACAAAAGACATAAAAGAAATACTACCTCTATGTAAAGCTGAAAACATTGGTCTTGTTATTAGTAACCCTTGTTTTGAAATTTGGTTATGTTACGCTTATTTTAGTGATAAACCTCATGAATTTAGTCCTAGCTGTGATATTAAGAAAAGCCATGAATTTAAAATGTATTTAGCAACTGCAATAAAGGGAGGAGTAGCTCCAACTAAGGCTATTTACAAAATTATTGATAACATTAAGAACTCTAAGGCTAACTATTCAGAAACTGATAGCATGCCCGACTACTTATCTACACAGATGCACCTTCTTGCAGAGGAATTACTTCCTTTTATAAAAGATGGATTACAACAATTAGAAATACATTTTAAAGAAAAAGAAAATAAATATAAAAAATTCTAAAAACTATGTTTCTGAAACACTCTAAAAACATGAAAAAAATAACAACATTACTAGCAGCATTACTAATATATACTGTGAGCTTCTCACAGGATTATTTAAAGAACCCTGTAGCTCCCAACCAAGAAGCTATAAGGACTGCAATATTAAGCACAAGCTCTCAATATTTCTACCCTTTACTTTTTGAAAGATACCAACAAGGGGATACTACTCTTAACATTGAAGATTATAGACATCTATATTATGGTTACGTATATCAAGACAATTATAGACCTCTAGAACTTCTTAACTACACAGACTCTATAACATTAACTCTTGCACAAAATCAAAGCGACTCCGTACTAACAGAAAATGTTATAGGTAAATTAGAGTATTATATTGACAAAGCCTTCAAAGCAGAACCTTTTAATATGAACTACCTAAATTTCATGACTTTTATTAAAGAGTCTCAAGGGGATATAGAACAGGCTAAGATATACGCCACTAAACTACAGATGATAAAGTCAACAATACTTTCTTCGGGGGATGGTCTAACAAAAAATAGCCCTTGGCATGTGCTATATAATAGCGACGAAAAGGATATATTAAACTCCCTAGGTGTTACCTACTCTAAACCTATACTTAGCTCTGCACACGTGGAGTACTTTCACATACCTGGCAAAAATCATGGGAATAAAGGTTATTACTTTGACATAAGCCGTAGATATATGAAGCCTGTAGAGGGTGTAGCACCTGACCCTAACAAAAGATTTGAGATAAACCCTACAACAAATCCTAAATCATCGAAATATCAGAAATTTAATTTATACTAAGTAAGATAAAATAATTATAAAATCTAAATTGAGTGAGCTACAAATATAAATAATCATTATATTTGTAGCTCATTTAATTTTATTACTATGAACTTTGATATTATAATAATTGGTAGCGGTCCTGGAGGATATGTTGCCGCAATTCGTGCTTCTCAATTAGGGTTTAACACAGCAATCGTTGAACGTGCTGAACTAGGTGGCGTTTGCCTAAACTGGGGTTGCATACCAACAAAAGCCTTACTTCGCTCTGCACATGCCTTAGAGGAGATACGTCATGCTGCATCGTTTGGTATAGAAATTACAGGCGATATAAAACCTGACTTCAACAAGATAATAGACCGTAGCCGTGGAGTGTCTGCTGCTATGAGCTCAGGAGTGCAGTTTCTTCTAAAGAAAAATAAAGTTACTGTAATAAACGGTTCTGGGAAACTTATAGATAATAGTACCGTTCAGGTGACAGACTCAGATTCTAACACTACACTTTACTCAGCAGGCAAGATAATAATAGCTACAGGTGCTAGAGCGCGCATTCTGCCTAACATTCCTGTAGATGGAGACAAAGTAATATCTTACCGTGAAGCTCTAACATTAAAGACCCTACCTGAAAGCATGGTAGTCATAGGCTCGGGTGCTATAGGTGTAGAAATTGCTAGCTTCTACCACACTTTAGGCGTAAAAGTTACTATCATAGAATATCTACCTAACATAGTACCTACAGAAGATGAAGAGGTATCAAAATATCTTGAAAGATCTTTCCGCAAGGCTAAACTGAGCTTTATGACTAAATCGTCAGTAACAAAAGTTGATACTACACAAGACAAGTGCCTTGTAACTGTAGCGACTCCAAAGGGAGAACAGATTATAGAGTGTGACAAGGTGCTTTCGGCAGTAGGTGTTCAAGCTAACATAGAGAATTTAGGTCTTGAAGAGTTAGACATAGCAACAGAAAAAGGTAAGATAACAGTTGACGAGTGGTATGAAACTTCGGTAAAGGGAGTTTACGCCATAGGAGATGTTATCCCTACAGTGTCATTAGCTCACGTAGCCTCAGCAGAAGCTGTATGTTGTATAGAGAAAATAGCAGGTCTTTCACCTAAAAAGATAGACTATTCTATAATTCCTTCTTGCATATATACTGCTCCAGAGATTTCTTCTGTAGGTATGAAAGAGAAAGAAGCTATAGAGAAAGGTTACGAAGTGAGGATAGGGAAATTTCCTTATACCGCTTCGGGAAAAGCTACAGCTATGGGGAATAAAGATGGGTTTATAAAACTTGTGTTTGATGCTAAAAGTGAAAAACTTCTTGGAGCTCACTTTATCGGGACTAATGTTACTGAGATGATAACTGAGGCTACACTTAGCTTGGAACTCGGAGTTACAGCAGAACAACTTGCCTCAACCATTCATCCGCATCCTACACTTTCCGAAGCCATCATGGAATCTTCGTGTAGCGTCCCGATACATCTTTAGGATCGTGAAGGCTTTTCCCAATAACGGCTCATCTTTGCGACCTTTCAGGGCATTTCAATGCTCACAGCCATCGAGGCTGCTCCGCTTAAAATGCCCTGAAACGCCGCAAAGATGAACCATTCTTGGAAAAAGCGGACAATCGTGGACGCTAAATTTTAAAATCCATGCAGCATCGAGCTGCATGGATTTTATTTTTGAAAATAGTTGCCAGGGTCGGACTGAGTCGCGACAAGCGTGGAAATCTTTCACAGAATCTTTCACAGAATCTTTCAAAAAGGTAAATTTAAAGAGTAAAATTACATAAATATAACACTATCTAACTGTACATATAATAAACTTATAAACAGACAATTATGTATATTATGCAGCTTTTAAAGTTGGTTAATTTTAAATATTATATACAACTGAACAAAAAAAACACTATATTTGCTTTATTGAAGTAGTGTCATGTATTTATATGGTACTACTTTGTACAAAAAATAAAAGAATTATTTATAACAACTTATTATAACACTAATGATTAACATAACATTTCCTGACGGTAATGTAAAGCAATTTCCTAAAGGAACTACAGGATTACAAATTGCTGAAAGCATTTCAACACGTCTAGCACAAGATGTACTTGCAATCGGAGTTAACGATCAAGTTATAGACTTAAATCGTGAAATTAATGAAGATGCTTCAATAAAACTATTCAAATGGGATAGCGAAGAAGGTAAACACGCATTCTGGCACTCTTCTTCTCACTTGCTAGCAGCAGCCCTTGAAGAACTATACCCTAACATAAAATTCGGTATAGGACCTGCTATAGAAACAGGTTTCTACTATGATGTAGACTCTCCAGAACCTATCGTGGAAGCTGACTTAGCTAAAATTGAAGCTAAAATGCTAGAAATAGCACGCCAAAAAGTGAAATTTACACGCCGTGATGTTTCTAAAGAAGAAGCTCTTAAAACATATACCGAAAAAGGTGACGAATATAAAGTGGAACTTATCTCAGCTCTTGAAGATGGTACTATCACTTTCTACGAAAATGGTAACTTCACTGACCTTTGCCGTGGACCTCACATCCCTTCAACATCGCATATTAAAGCCGTTAAGTTAACTTCTATAGCTGGTGCTTATTGGAGAGGTAACGAAAATAATAAAATGCTTACTCGTATCTATGGTGTTACTTTCCCTAAAAAATCTCTTTTAGATGAACACCTTGCTATACTTGAAGAAGCTAAAAAACGTGACCACCGTAAAATTGGTCGTGAACTAGAACTTTTCAGTTTCTCATCTCGCGTGGGACAAGGTCTTCCGCTATGGTTACCTAAAGGTGCTGCTCTTAGAGAAAGATTAGAAAACTTCCTAAAGAGCGTTCAAAAACAATATGGCTACCAACAGGTTATCACTCCTCACATTGGTATGAAAGACCTTTATGTTACTTCGGGACACTACGCAAAATATGGTAAAGACTCTTTCCAACCTATACATACACCTGATGAAGACGAAGAGTTCTTACTAAAACCTATGAACTGCCCTCACCACTGCGAGATTTATAAAACTAAACCTCGTTCTTATAAAGACCTGCCTATCCGTTTTGCAGAGTTTGGTACTGTATACCGTTATGAGCAAAGTGGAGAACTTCATGGTTTAACTCGTGTAAGAGGATTTACTCAAGATGATGCTCACCTTTTTGTACGCCCTGATCAACTAAAAGACGAATTCAAAAAAGTTATTGACATCGTACTTTACATCTTCAAAACTCTTAGCTTTGAAAACTTTACAGCTCAAATTTCTTTGAGAGATAAAGTTAATAGAGAGAAATATATTGGTAGCGAAGATAACTGGGAAAAAGCAGAACAAGCTATCATAGAAGCTACAGCAGAAAAAGGTCTTAACACTATTGTTGAGTATGGAGAAGCAGCTTTCTATGGTCCTAAATTAGACTTCATGGTAAAAGATGCTATCGGTAGACGTTGGCAGCTAGGTACTATCCAAGTGGATTACAACTTACCAGAACGTTTCGATCTTTCATATACAGGTAGTGACGACAAACTTCACCGCCCTATCATGATACACCGCGCTCCTTTTGGATCTATGGAACGTTTCGTAGCTGTACTTCTTGAGCACACTGCTGGTAAATTCCCTCTATGGTTAGCTCCTGAGCAAGCTGTTATCATCCCTGTAGGTGAGAAATATAACGAATACGCTACAAAAGTTGCTAAAGAACTTAACGACATAGACATCAGAACTATCTTAGATGATAGAAACGAAAAAGTAGGTCGTAAGATTCGTGATAACGAGTTAAAACGTATTCCTATCCTTCTTATCGTAGGTGAAAAAGAGTTTGAAAATGGCACAGTTTCTGTACGTTTACAAGGTGAAGGTAAAGAGCGTGGAGAAATGAAAATCAGCGAATTTGCAGAATTTGTTACTTCTATCGTAAAAGAAGAGGTAAAACCTATCTAAGCTGAAAACTTTTTTTTCATTTGTTAAAGAATATTTCAAAAATAACTTTAACAGCTCATTACCAACATAATACAATAATAAATATTGACACTAGACCCAGTAAAATGAGTCTAGTGTCGTTTATAAAAGATATAAATAAAAGTTTATTAAATAATAAATTTTCATTTATATTATTTTGTTTGCAACTTTTTTTATATATTTGCATAGTTAACAATAAGTTAAATTAAATTTAGGAGGACAAAATTATAGGCCCAATTAAAACGCCAAGACCTAACGCAGGAAGGCGAATACCACCACAGCAGGGGCGTGAAGCCGCTCACAAGATTAATGAAAAAATCACTGCTAAGCAAGTGAGAATCATCGGTGAGAACATCGAGTCAAAAGTATTAAGTATTGCTGAAGCATTAAAAATTGCTGATCAACAAAATCTTGACTTAGTTGAAATTTCACCAAAAGCTGAGCCACCAGTATGTAGAATTGTTGATTATCAAAAATTCTTATACCAACAAAAACGCAAAGCTAAAGAAATAAAAGCTAAAACAACAAAAGTTGTTATCAAAGAAATACGTTTTGGTCCTAACACTGACGACCACGACTACAACTTCAAGTTAAAACATGCTGAGAACTTCTTAAAAGATGGTTCTAAAGTTAAGGCTTATGTTTTCTTTAGAGGTCGTGAGATTGTGTTTAAAGATCAAGGTGAGATATTATTATTACGTTTTGCAACTGACCTAGAAGAACTAGCAAAAGTTGAACAATTACCTAAATTAGAAGGTAAACGTATGATACTTATTTTAGCTCCAAAAAATAAAAAATAATCTTTAGGGAACTTCGATAAACTGAATTTTACGCTTTATGTAAAATCTATTTACAGAACTCTACTTTAATATAAAAATCACCCATACAGCATCGTGTTGTGTGGGTGATTTTTATATATATAACTATTTTGCGGAGGAATCGGGTAGGAGCAGTGGGATTATTTCCCACTGCGACCTCCCACACCACCGTAATCACAATCTTGTGATTACGGTGGTTATCACAACTTTTTAATTATCACAACATATTAGTCTAAACTTTTGTAACTCATGATGCTTTTTTTAATAAAGTTGTGATTATATTATATAGATATAACCATAAA
>JAWXTP010000144.1:0-6824 GCA_044433415.1 Rikenellaceae bacterium | reverse complement strand
TAAGTCTTAACAAAGAGCCGATGGAGGGATTCGAACCCACGACCTGCTGATTACAAATCAGCTGCTCTGGCCAACTGAGCTACATCGGCGTTACCTTTTCGAAGTGCAAAAGTAGATATTTTTTTTAAATAAACAAATAGTTAGTTAATTTTTTTGAAAAATATTTCAATTTTGTTTATTTTTTATCGAAAAAACACCGTTAAATCTCCCTAATGTCCATTAAACAAGTCGCCTTCTCTTTCATCTTTCACAAATAGACAGCGCAAAGGTAAATAATAAAATTATAACTACCAAATTTTTAATCATTTTTTATCTAAAATCGTTGTTTTTAACCAAAAACCTGGAAAATAAAAGAGCCAAAAATAACCTGATTAATGATTAATGATTAATTAGGCGACAAGCGTGGAAAGATTAATGGAAAGATTGCTGGAGGGTCAAAGGGGTCGGGACGAGGGCACTGAAATATCTTCTAACAAATGGCATTTTCTTACCCTCGTTAGACAGAACATGCGTAACAAATGGCGGTTTCTTACCCACATTAGACAGAACATGCGTAACAAATGGCACTTTCTTACCCACGTTAGACAGAACATGCGTAACAAATGGCACTTTCTTACCCACGTTATAAAGAAACTACTTATTAAGAACTCCTATAACTCCCTCTAAAATAATTTAGGAAAGTACTAGAAACTGGTTTTTTGCGATTACAAAATTCAAAGATGGGGCGTTAAAATTCAAAAGCGTTAAAATCCAGTTTCTAGAAGTTCCCTTTAGTCTATATTATATACTGATTCTATAGATTCAACAAGATTATCACTACTTGTTTGATGATTAGTAAAAAGATTAATTAATTGAGTATTGATATAATAATTATTTTTACCTATCCTCATTTTATCTAGCAATTTTTCTTCAACAATCATATCCAAATATTTAGTTGCCGTTTTTCGAGTTACCATCATATCACGCTCTAAATATTCTATTTTGGTATACGGGTGAAAGAATAAATTATTTAAGAGTTCATGCTTATAAATTCTTCCAAACACTGGTTTTAGGATAATTTTATATTCCGACATAAGTTTACTTATTCCTTCAATAAGGACAATTGTATCTTGTGCAACCTGTTCAACTCCAACAAGCATAAAATACACCCAATCCCTCCACTGCTGCTCATTATTTTCAGTTTCACGAATTGCCTGTAATAAGCGATAATATTCGGCTTTATTTTGTGTAATATACCTACTTATATATAGGATAGGTAAATCAAGTAAGCCTTTCGCAACAAGATACAAAATACATATTATCCGTCCTGTTCGACCATTACCATCATAAAATGGGTGAATACTTTCAAACTGATGATGTATCACTGCCATCTTAACAAGACAATCCAAATCGCTGATAGAATCATCATTAATAAACTGTTCTAGATTCTGCATCAATTCATTAATAACATTTACATCTTGTGGTGGAGTATATATTACATTTTGTTTATTATCCTTCAGTATGGTGCCAGGCACGGTTCTAAATCCTGCTATATTGCCCTCTAACGTTTGCTGAATCTTTTTTATATTACTATTTGAGAGAATAGCATTTTTCTTCACTAAGTTATAACCAATATGTATTGCTTCTCTATAATTCATCACTTCTTTAGTTGCCAATGAAACAGAAAATTCTCTTGTGCTTATACTTAAATCTGCTTTATATAGTTCATCATGAGTGGTTACAATATTTTCAACCTCAGAACTATCTTTTGCCTCCATCAAAGTCAGAGCACTTATAAGAATGTCTTTATTAGGTATTTTTTCAGCAACTCCTTTTAACTCTCCTAACAATCGACTAGACTTAGCCAACTGTTTAAGTATTCTCTTATCCTCTAAATCAACTCCTAATGGTAGGTTTGGTATATTGTAACTCATAATTAGTATTATTTAATTTTAATAATTTATGAAACTTCCTATAACAATCACAAAGTGTAAAACTATTTATTATTCAGACAAAGTTAATATAAAAACTCAATAAATGTCACATATAGAGTAATTTTTAGAAGTGCTAGGTATAGGCTAAGCGACAAAAAGCCCCCATGTAAAATACACGAGGGCTTTTCTATTAACTAATGTTTCTCTTTATACTTATCAAGTTGCTTTTTCAAAGCATCAATACATTCATCTGTACTTTCTTCAAAACTTTTACTTTTCCTTTCAGCGACAAGCACATCACCAGGCAGGTGAACTTCTATAACCACCACTTTATTACCTACGTCATTATCTTTATCTAATTTCAAAGTTACATCTGAAGATGTAATCTTATCTGAAAATCTACTAAACTTCGTTAATTTTGCTTCTATAAAATCTAATAATTTTTTGTCTGCATCAAATTTTACTGATTGAATTTTAACGTTCATAACAATTCCTCCTCTAAATTAATTCGGAAATCCGAAAGATTAAACTTTAAGTCATTTTACGACTTTTTACTAATTGAATATGGATGTGCCTTCGCGTATCCATCTTTTAGCTTCTCAATTGTTGAGTGCGTATAAATTTGTGTTGTAGATAAATTCTCGTGTCCCAACAATTCTTTAACGGTTTCTATGCCTACCCCCTCATTTAGGAGATGAGTAGCAAAAGTATGCCTTAAAACATGCGGACTTTTTTTACCATTAACACCTATACTACTCAGAAAGGCGACAACTATTCGATAGACTTCACTACGGCTAATCCGTTTGTTTTGATTTGTTAAAAATAGATAATTATTTTTAGATTTGCAACTTTTTTCTCTTAAAAATAAATATTTTTTTAATTTTTCGTTTACAATTGAAGGTAAAAACACCATTCTTTGTTTATTTCCCTTACCTGTAACCTTTATTGTAGCATCCTCACAACACACATTTTCGAGGTCTATACCAACGAGTTCCGCGAGTCTTATCCCTGTTCCATAAAGAAGCAATATAACCATCGCTTCACGCAAAGATTCATAATCCTCTTTTTCGAATAAAATTTGTTTAAATTTATCAATTTTGCTCTTTTCTACGAAAGCTGGGATACGTCTTTTTTGTTTAAGAGAAGAAATTTTAGCTGTAGGATCTACTTTTACCAATCTATGTTTTAACATATATTTATAGAATGCCCTAAGTGACGATATTCTTCTATTAACGCTATTAGTCGATGCACCACCTTCCACCTGTGTCATAACCCACGACCTTACGTCGACAGTTTTCACAGTTGTAGCATCGAAGCTATCAATTTCCGCACCATAAAACTCTATAAAATTTAATATATCCGATTTATATGCTGAAACTGTATTCTCCGATGATCTTTTTTCGTGTTCTAAATATGCTATAAATTTTGTTAACATAATTACCAATTCATCTTACTACAAAAATACAACTATATTCGTATTAATCATAAAAATCTCTAAACATTTCTTTTTCTGCTAAGAAATAAATACCTTTACATCTTAACATTTAAATTCTAACATTTTGAATATGAAACAAAGAGCAATTTTACTACTACTTATTATTATAGGTAGTACTAGCATCAATCAAGCCTATTCACAGGCGTGGTCACGAAAGTATGAAGAATATAAAGCCTCACTAGACGAGACAGAGCAATGGTATAAGCACAAATCGGGTGAAACCACAGAAAAACTAATTTCACTAGCTGACAAGAAAAAGAGAAAAGGTCTTAAAGCTACTGATATAAGTCCTGTAGTGCAGTGGTATGCAAATTCTAAAACTGACACCATGATTTACATAACATCTTTACAGAAAGTAGGTACTTACTACGATCAAGACTCTCTATGTGTACCAGGTAAAGTTCTTAACACCTCAAATTATGTATTATGGTTTACCATACCTAATGAGTTTAATAAGAAGCTCCTTTCTATAGGTGAAGGTCTACAAGCTAAAGACTCCATCACGTTCAAGGTTCGTCTTGCAGAGGTATTAGGCTTACCTATCTCAGAAACCGAAGCTCAACACAGGTATAAAGTCTTTACTTTCAAGGTAGCTCAGAGCAAAGTATTACGCCCTGCCTTTAACCCCGACCCTAATATTAACAAGATTACTTACTCCCCTAGCAATAGCTACTCCTCTCAAGTATGGGAGAATTATGAAAAGTGGTTAACTGAAAAGTGGCAAGAAACCTTCCCTAATGCAGATGCTGACTCTAGTAACCTATATAAGTATTACCCATTCACAGGCTTAGGCTACACTTACGACTGGGGCAGTGAAGACAACAATAACCACTATGGTCTTTCAGAATTTATAATCATAGAAAAGAGTGATTTCACTTTTGTATCTTGTAAAGCCTTATGGGATTATTACATAGATTTACAAAAGAAACACAAAAAACGTAAATAAAATATAGGTATATATTATAAAATACCGTTTTTTTTTGCATGTTCTAATTTATTTATTAACTTTGTAGCATTATTTCTATAACTTAAATCAATTTAATATGAAGAAAATTACTATTTTATTTTTACTGTTCACTCTTGTGTCATGTCAAGGAGGGGTTGAACCTGTTGCTACTATAGTTGATGGGGTTGTTACATTAAATACCAAAGACTTAAAGGACACTATAGATATGAAATTATCTGACTTTGTTGAAGACCTAGAGATTATTCAACTAGATTCAGATCCAGATGCTTATGTATCGAGCTACCCTTCGCCTTATATATCTGAAAATTATCTTATTTTCACACCTCAGCAAGGTCAAGCTAAATTATTCAGCAGAAAGACTGGTAAATTCCTTGCAAACATAGGCAGTAGGGGTAAAGGACCAGGAGAATACACTTATATTAATTACTGTGCGGTTAATGAAAAGAGGGGTACTATATATATAGTGGGTCAATTTGCTGCTGAATGGATAAATGAGTATGATTTATCAGGTAAGTTCATCAGGAAGATTCCTTTAGCAGGAGACAGAGCATTTGACCATACATGTTTTACTATAGACGACGACAAAGATATAATTACTGTATATGCTTGTCCACAGAATGCTATTGTTTGGCAGCAAGACTTTGAAGGTAACGCATTAACAGATCTTGTAAAGATTCCTCGTAAAACTAAGTTATTTATTCAGAAAATAAATATGACTGGTGATTCTTTCAACATTTATGCAAATAACTTTTACAACAAACAGGACACCTTATTTAAATATGACAAGTCATCACATAGCTTAAAACCTATATTTACTATAAAGATAAATGAAGCTAGCGAAGTAGAGAATTTAGACGATACGAAATATTCGGCTACATATTTAGAGACTCCTTCGCATTTACTTTCTGTTATATCTGAAACAAAGATAGAATCCGCAAATCGTGGGACAAGCATGAGATCTATACCTTTAAACTATATCGCTGTTAACAAAAAAAATCTCTCAGCAAGTTATATAAAGTTACACAATGATTATTTGTACAATTGGAGTCCTACATATATTAGTGCTGATAAGGATTGTTTCATACAATGCTGCAATTATGAGTCACTAACATACTTACGTGAAAATATGACTGACGAACAACGCGAAAATATGAACCCTAACATGCTACAACGCCTAGAAGATTTGTATGAGGATATTGATGAAGAAAGCAACACTATAGTCCTTTTGGGGAAGTTTGTTGTCGATTAGAAAACTAGTGGACACTAAAAAAAATCTCCATGCAGCATCGAGCTGCATGGAGATTTTTTTTGAAAATAATTGACCTGGATCAGACAGGGTCGAACAGGGTCAGGCAGGGTCAGACAGGGTCAGACAGGGTCGCGACAAGCGACTAAAGATTTTGTGAAAAATTCTGATAATCTTTCACAAAATCTTTCACAAAATCTTTCCAATAATCTTTAATCGCTTGTCGCGACCCAGCCTGACCCTGTATGACCCTGTTCGACCCAGCTTTGACCCAGGTCGCTATTTTGTACAAAACCCCATATAGCTCGATGCTATATGGGGTTTTAATATTTAACGTCCGCGATTGTTCGCTTTTTCCAAGAATGGTTCATATTTGCGGCGTTTTTTAAAGTTTTAAACGGAGCAGCCTCAGGTGGCTGTGAGTATTGAAACTTTGAAAAAGGTCGGAAAGATGAGCCGTTATTGGGAAAAGCCTTCCGGGACTATCGACGTGAAACTCAAATTAGATAGTTTCGTCTTCGCGTTGTAATTGTTTTACGTATATAGCGTGTAATTTTTGTTTACGGTTCGCTATAGATGGTTTAGTAAACTGTTGACGAGAACGAAGTTCTTTAAGAACACCTGTTTTTTCGAATTTTCTTTTAAATTTTTTAAGAGCTTTTTCAATGTTTTCGCCCTCTTTGATTGGCATGATAATCATGATAGTATATTTTTAAATTAATTAATAAAGTCGCTAAATAAAAGTTCGTACACTATTATTTCATTATAAAATAGTGCATAAAAGATAAGGAATACACTCTCTAGTATCCATCTTTATAGTTTAAGAAAAACCGTAACCTCCTCTCATTTAGAATATTATATAATTTAATTTAACAATAGTGTCTCTTTTAAAGACCTGCAAATATAGTAATTATTTTTTTCAAAACAAGTTTTTATCTATTTTTTCTGTATTTTCTACTTCTTCAACATACTCCTCCTCAGAAAATTCATTCATATTACGCACTATCACTTTCACAGAAACAGATATAATAATCACCGCTGCTACTAGCAACATCAATCCTATCACCTGCCCTTTATCTAGATCTAATACTTCCTTTATTTTACTCCGCAAATCATCTTTCATACTAAATAGTTATTAGTCTTCTGCCGAAAACAACATTAAACATCTACGCTGTCGGACAACACCATAGCTTTAAACTCTAA
>JAWXTP010000143.1:0-6867 GCA_044433415.1 Rikenellaceae bacterium | reverse complement strand
CGCTTCGGATATAGTTAGCATATTTTTCATAGGGCAAAGATAAGATAAATATATTAAACCTGCAAATTTATTATAGAATTTTATAAGTATTTATAATATTTATCTTACAGTTACTTGCCCCGACTCTTATCATCAATAATATTTCTTTTCTCTTCCATATCAATTACGCATTATGAATTATGAATTGATTATACCCCTCATAATAATAGCTATGGTCAATACCTTTCATATATAGTTTTCTGTCATTTATTTTATCTGTCAATGCTTGTTTCAAGATGTGTTTAATCTCTATATCTTTCACAGGACTGCGCTCCATTGCCATCAAATAATCATCTTTATCTACCTTACTCCAATCAATGACTTGGCCAAGTTCTCGTTTAAATATCTGATCAAGCCAAATACGTGTACTACGACCATTGCCCTCGCGAAATGGGTGAGCAATATTCATTTCGACATATTTCTCGACAATCTCATCAAAAGTCGATTGAGGCATAGAGTCTATATGTTCGAGTGAGGACTTAAGATACATCAAAGGTGCAAAACGAAAACCTCCCTTTGAGATATTCACCTCACGCATTTTTCCAGCAAAGGAGTAAATTTCATTAAATAAATATTCATGTATCTTCTGTAATGAGGCATAACACCCTACCTCTAAGCTATCTAATATACCATTGTCGTATAATTCGACTGCCTTTAGTTTACTGATACGTTCTTCTGTGCGTGCCAATTCCACAGCATCGGTTATTCCTAATATATTTTCAAGTATCATAATCTCTCTATTTTAAACTCCATCTAATAGTAAACAATATCTCTTCTGAAATCTCTTGCTTTAGTCGCTTCTCAATTTCAGTTAAGAGTGCATCTTTTTGTTGTTCGATATTATCTTGCGCTTCAAAATAACCTCTACGCTTAGTGTTACGCTTTGCTTCCAAATCCTTTACCTTACGTTGCAAAGTGACCTTCTCTTGTAGGTTAGTCGATTTTTTAGAATCACCTTTAGCTACTTTGATTGCAAATTCCAATTCTTTGAGTTCGCGCTCCAAACCAACATTCATATCGTCTGCCCACTCCTGTAGCTTATCCATCTCTGCACTAAAATACTGAGCATTATACTGTTCAGCTTGTGCTATTACCTTATCCTTAAACATTATGGTAGCTAGATGCAAGTCGTTAAGCATTTCAGGTGATATGATAATCTCCCTGCCAACTTTTGCTGGAAGGTCAAAAAGACGATGGCATGCCTCATGATCTAGAGGTTCATATCTATTTGTAACTGCACTTAGTATTAGATATTCAGACTCCTCAAAACTATTTATAGTTAGCTTTGTAAGAGTCATAAAGCCACTCTTTCCGATATACGGTTCTATTGATGCTCGTTTTATCCTGTCTTTTGGCATTGTGAAAACTAACTCTACTACCGCAAGAGGTTTATCTTTATAATGTTTAATTATCTGTTGTGCAAAAGGATGATTAGTACGGTATATATGCCTATAACCATCAAAATATTCTGTAGGCATAAACTGTGGATTTAACTTACCTATCTCTATATCTCTTTCGGTTGGAATAGGTGCATGCTCTCCACTTCTAAGTAGTTTGTACATACCCTTTGTAAGTCCTACAATATTGTTTCTTACTTTGAAGTAAAGTCGCTCATCATTGAACGAACCATTAAAACCTATATAATCCTTAGTTATAGCCCACAACCATTGCTCATGTTTACTTAGATATTCACGACCTTTTTTAAGATTCATTCTTAATTTCTCGTGTACCTCAGCATCAAAATTTTCAAGTAGTTTCTTTTTTGTAGCTTTAAGAGTGCTTTCAATCTCCTCACTATATTCAGCTTGCAGTTCATCAAAGGCAACTTTTATCTGCTCTGATGTTCTGCAACTTTGGAAAATAGCGCCTATTCTTTTCTCAAAATCTACACCCTCCTCGATTTTACCTAACACCTCGTCACTAACTCCGAATACTCCACTGAATAGCTGGAACTTTTCGTCCAACAGCTTGTAAACACGTTGGTCTGCTTCATTGGTTTTGTTGAGGAAGTTTAGTACTACAACATCAAACTTTTGACCATAACGATGACAACGACCTATGCGCTGCTCGACCCTTTGTGGATTCCACGGCAGGTCATAATTAACCACTAGAGAGCAAAATTGAAGGTTTATACCCTCTGCTGCTGCTTCAGTTGCAATCATTATATCTGCCTCATTGCGGAAATAGTCAGTAAGTGCTTGACGCATATCGGCTGTCTTGCTACCACTGATTTTATCTGTGTCGGTATTAAGTTGCAACCATTGTTCATATATTGTCTTACTCTCTTTATCGGAGTTTGTCCCATTAAACAAAACAACCTTACCTTTATAGCCCGCTTTAGTCAAGATATCTTTAATGTAATCCTGTGTTCGTCGACTCTCAGTAAAGATTATCGCTTTACGTGGTGCTCCTAACTCTTGTAGTTTTGCAAAACCTCTATCAAGGGCTGTTATTAGTCTCTCTCCTTTAGAATTAGACTTAATACTTTGAGCAAGAGCCGTAAAGCGTTTTAGCTCTTTTATCTCCTCCTCTATCGCTTCTCTATCGTCTATCCCATATTTTGAAGCATCCTCTTCGTCCCACTCCTCGACAAATTCTGAGAAAGTATCAAGCTCCTCTTGTAAATCTATCTTCTTAGATAGGTCTTGCAGTGTGGCCTCTAACTTCTCCGTTAACTTGATAAATGTTCCTTGAACTGCAAAACTTGATGAGGCAAGCAGTTTTCTAAGTATCAAAGTAATCAGGTGACGTTGGCTATTTGGCAATGCATACAATCTATTACGATATAAATATGCACTAACCATATCGTAAAGCTCCATTTCCTCTTTATGTGGAACAAATTCTTCGACAAGGGCTATGCGCTTAGTATAGTTGATATACTCCTGCACTTGTCTGCGGAGGGTTCTATGGCAAATATTCGACAAGCGACCTTTCAAAGATGAAAAACTCTGCTCCGTGTCAAGTCTACTATATTGCGCCTTATAGCTACTATAATCTCCAAAGGCATAGTTATCTATCAAACTTACCAAACCGTATAATTCAGACAAAGAGTTTTGTAGAGGTGTGGCAGTTAGCAATATTTTAGGAGTAGCTTTAAGTGCATCCTTAATTGCATTACCAATCTTATTATCTGGACGATAAACATTCCTTAGCCTGTGTGCTTCGTCAATAACTGCTAAATCCCAAACTGTAGAACCAAGTTCCTCAGCTCGTTTATAGGCAAGCTGATAACTACAAATAATAATCTTCTCACTTGTTCTAAAGGCATTAGGGTTTGTTTTAAAATCTATATTCTCAACAATAGTACTTTGTAAAAAGAACTTCTCTTCAAGCTCCATTTGCCACTGTTTGCGGAGGTTGGCAGGACATATTACTATAATATGCCTACATTTTTCAGCCCACTTTTGTGCTATTACCAAACCAGCTTCAATGGTCTTACCTAAACCTACTTCGTCAGCTAAGATTGCACCTTTCTTAAGGGGCGAATTAAACGCAAAAAGAGCTGCCTCAACCTGGTGTGGGTTAAGGTCAACACGAGCATCACCCAACACAGCTGTCAGCTTTTGTAAGCTATGCGAAGGGTGCTTTAGTGTTAGACTGTGAGCATAATACTTTGCGTGATATAAGGTTATTTTTTCCACTATTTTGTTTTATTAAGTAACTCTCTTACATCTACATCCAAAGCCTTAGCTATATCAATCATTGCTTCTGCTGTAGGTTGCATTTTGTTGCCACACCATCGCGAAACAGTATTTTGACTGCGACCTATTGCCTCAGCTAACCACTTATTTGTCTTGTTTTTTTCTGCTAAAACAACTTTTAGCCTGTTTATATTCTTTTTATCATCCATAACTCATTACTGCGTATAAAAAACAACGTTTGACGAACAAATATAACATATTTTTCCTTCTTTACCAAATGAAAAATAACATAATTTAAAAATGAGACTATGTACTAGTATCTTCTGTGTAATTGTTATAGGGGTATTCTATAAACTTTAAAATTCGGAATCAAACAAAACCAGTTTATAAAACTCCACATTAATAATTAAATGTTAATAAATTTGGGGAAATTTAAAAATAATTTTATACTTTTGTAGTCTATTATAGTTAAATAAGAAGCAAAATAAACAAGAACACTTACAGTTTATACCCTTTGTCTCTTATACTCACAGCTTTCCATATAAAAAAGCTACAATACCTGGTAAATTAAACTTCTAAATTTTGAAGAAAATATTAATTAGTGTCAGCAACCTTTGGGCGCTGGCTTTATAAAAACTGACAACTAAAACTATGAGTAAAAATCCTGTAAAATGGGTACCAACGGTGTATTTCGCCATGGGTCTTCCATTTGTAACCCTTTCGATGGTCTCTGTGTTGGCCTTCTCTGACCTTGGGGTATCAAACACACTAATCGCATTTTGGACTTCTCTTATCATGCTACCGTGGACTCTTAAACCTTTATGGAGTTCTTTCCTAGAGATGTTTAAAACCAAAAAGTACTTTGTTGTAGCAACAGAAATCGTTACCGCTGTAGCGTTTGGTCTTATTGCTCTATCGCTGTCTCTACCCTCTTTCTTTGCATACGCTATTGCACTGATGGCTGTTGTAGCTCTTAGTGGTGCTACACATGATATCGCTACTGATGGGGTATATATGTCGGAACTTACAAAAGAAGATCAAGCTAAATATATAGGCTGGCAAGGTGCTTTCTACAATCTTGCAAAAGTTCTTTCTACAGGAGGTTTAGTATATCTTGCAGGTGTCCTTAAAGACAACATGGGTGCACAATATGCTTGGATGATAATTATGGGTTTATGTGGTTTAGTGATGCTTGTCTTAAGTCTTTACCACGTTGCTATGCTTCCTTCAGGAGGTAATACTACATCTAATGTCACTTCTACAAAAGAAGCTATGCAAGAACTTGTTGTGGTTATTAAGAGCTTCTTTGAGAAAAAATACATCTGGCTTTACTTATTATTTATCATATTATACCGTTTTGCTGAAGGTTTCGTTATTAAAATCGTACCTTTATTCTTAAAAGCTCCTGTTGAGGATGGAGGTCTAGGATTATCAGTTCAAGAGATAGGTATGGTATATGGTACTTTTGGTGCTGCTGCCTTTATTCTTGGTTCTTTCCTTGCGGGTTATTATATCTCAAGATGGGGTCTTAAGAAAACATTATTCTCACTATGTTGTATCTTCAACATTCCTTTTGCTGTATACTTTGTACTTTCAGCTTACCAACCTGATAACCTACTAGTTATAGGCTCAGCTATAGTATTTGAGTACTTTGGTTATGGATTTGGTTTTGTGGGTCTTATCTTATTTATGATGCAACAAGTAGCACCTGGTAAATACCAGATGTCTCACTACGCTTTTGCTAGTGGTATCATGAACTTAGGAGTTATGTTACCAGGTATGATAAGTGGTTGGATGAGTGATGTGTTAGGTTATCAAAAGTTCTTTGCAGTGGCTCTAGCGCTAGCAATACCTGCTTTTATAATAACATGGTTTATACCATTCACACATGATGATGAAAAGAAAGCAATAGAAGAAAAATAGTCAAACAACTGAGGAGTTCTTCTTAGGACTCCTCTAAAAAAATAAAACTTATGAGCAAAATTAAAATTGAAGGTACTCCCCTACCTAACATGCCTTGGGAAGAAAGACCAGAAGGATGTACTAGTACAGTATGGCGTTATTCTGAAAACCCTGTTATTGGTCGTAACCACATTCCTTGTTCAAACTCTATATTCAATAGTGCTGTAGTAACATTTGGTGATGGTTATGCAGGGGTATTTCGTTGTGACGACAAAAACCGCCGCATGAGATTACATGTAGGTTTTAGTAAAGATGCTATTAATTGGGATATCAACCATGAGCCTTTAAAATTCACTTGTGAAGACAGTGAGATAGGTGAATGGGTATATGGATATGACCCTCGTGTTGTATTTATTGAAGATCGTTACTATGTAACTTGGTGTAATGGTTACCACGGACCTACTATTGGTGTAGCATGGACTACAGACTTCGTGACTTTCCACCAAACAGAAAACGCATTCCTTCCTTTCAACCGTAACGGTGTGATGTTCCCACGTAAATTCAATGGTAACTTCGCTATGGTGTCTCGTCCTAGTGACAATGGTCACACTCCTTTCGGTGATATCTTCTATAGTGAGTCTCCAGACCTTCTATACTGGGGTAAACACCGTCACGTTATGTCACCAGCACCTTTCGAGAAAAGTGCTTGGCAATGTACTAAAATTGGTGCAGGTCCTATTCCTATCGAAACTTCAGAAGGTTGGTTAATGATTTTCCACGGTGTACTAAACTCTTGTAATGGATTTGTTTACGCATTTGGTTCTGCTATCCTTGACAAAGACGAACCTTGGAAAGTTCTTTACCGTTCTGGTGAGTATCTTATCACTCCTCAAACAGAGTATGAATGTATGGGTGACGTGCCTAATGTTACTTTCCCTTGTGCTGCATTACATGACTCAGATACAGGTCGTATAGCTATCTATTATGGTTGTGCTGACACTTCTACAGGGCTAGTATTCGGTTATATAGATGAAATAATAGAATTCACTAAACGAACTAATATACTTTAATAGTTTGGAGTTAAAAAAAGGAGTTGCTTGTAGCAACTCCTTTTTTTGTAAAATATGTTTAAACAAGCATTACAACTATTATTAAAAACATAATCTTTTTTTTTATAAGAGCACGAAAAAGGGTGATTCAAATTTAATTGAATCACCCTTTTTCACCATTATAAAACTGAATTACTATTTTTTATGTTTCTTTTTAGCTTCATTACCATAACCGT
>JAWXTP010000142.1:0-6898 GCA_044433415.1 Rikenellaceae bacterium | reverse complement strand
GACATGGTGGTTTTATATATTATGGGGAGCTATGACTCTATTTTCAGTAATATATATGACTAGTGTAAAATTACACAAAAAGTTTAGCTCTTTTATGCTTCATATTTCTTTTATTATAATATTGTTAGGTGCTATTACTACGGCTCTTACTGCTGAGCATGGAGCTATTTATTTGCCCTTAGGGGAAACACAAACAAGTTATACGAGCGAGGATAATATAAATGTAACACTACCCTTTTCTATAACTCTTGAAGATTTTAAAATTGAATATTACAGCGGAACAAAAGCAGAAGCTGACTATATAAGCTGCGTAAGTTTTCAAAACGACGAAACTATAACACTAAAATCAACCATCTCCATGAATAAGATAGCTAAATTCATGGGTTACAGATTCTATCAGAGTGAATATGACAAATGGGGAAGTGTCCTTTCTGTTAATCGTGATGTTTATGGTATCCCTCTAACTTATACAGGGTACTTTTTACTTGCTCTTTCATTACTATTAATTTTAGTGTCTCCACAAGGAACATTCAGAAAGTTGTTGCGTTCTCCTCTATTGCGTAAAGGCGCTATGATGATAATATTTCTTATTGCTGCAAATAGTGCTTATGCTTCAAATAATGAAGTAACTCCGCGGACTCTTTCTGTAGAGCAAATAGAAAAGTTGAAAGATATACAAGTTGTATATAATGAACGTGTGATGCCACTTACATCACTTTCTCATGATTTCACACTTAAACTAACAGGTAGCACAAAATATAAAGATTTGTCTTCTGACCAATTTTTCTGGGGTTGGCTATTCTTCCCTAAATCATGGGAAAATGAGCAGATATTTAATGTCCCGTTAAGTGAAAAACAAGAGTTTTTACAACTAAGGGAGAGGTCAAGTTATAAAGACTTCTTCACAGAAAAAGGAGTATATAAGCTTAATCACTATATGCGTAACACGGAGCCAAAAACACAAGCTGCACTTTTAAAGAAGCTAAAGCAGCTAAATGAAAAAGTGCAACTAGTAGCAATGTTACGTAGCGGAGCTATGATAAAAATATTTCCTTATAAGGATAGTGCAGGTACGATATCATGGTATTCTCCATCAGATGAATTACCTAGTGATATGACTGAAGGCCAAGTGATTTTTATTAAAAATAGCATAAATATATTGCTATCAGCTGTAGTGTCAGGTAATAAAGAAGATTTTGATTTATTAGCTTCAAAAATTGTTAGTTATCAACAAAAGTATGGTGAAGAATCGTTAATGCCTTCTCAAAAGGTAAAAGCAGAGCGATTATATTATTCTTTGTCAATTACTAATATATTATATCGTTCAAATCTTGTGATAGGTATATTAGCAATTCTAACACTTATATTAATGGCAAATAATAGACGTGTCGAGAAAATTACAGTTAGGGTACTAAAATGTAGTATGATACATGCTGTAGGACTACTAGCACTTTACATAGGATTAAAATGGTATATTACAGACCGTATGCCCCTTGTAAATGGATTTGACACCATGATGTTTCTAGGTTGGTGTGTGGCAGCAGTGACTCTATATATAAGTCGTCATTCTCCATTATTTACAGCTATGGGTGTTGTTTTTGTAGGTTTCACTATGTTGGTTGCAACACTAGGAGGTATGAATCCACAAATTACACCTCTCATGCCTGTTCTTAACTCTCCTTTCCTTACAACTCACGTATGCTTTATAATGTTATCCTACACACTATTTACTTTCACATTTATAAATGGTATTATTGCTATAACTATTGGAAGAAAAAATAAAGACCTAATGCAAAGGATAACTATTTATAGTCGTATATTCTTAATATTAGGTATAGTTTTTTTAACTCTAGGTATATTTATAGGAGCTATATGGGCTAATGTAAGTTGGGGGCGTTATTGGGCATGGGACCCTAAAGAAGTATGGGCTTTGATAACTATGATGCTCTACGCCTTACCCCTACACGGTAAATCTATATCTATGTTACGCAATGAGAAAGCTTTTCATATATACATGATAGTAGCCTTTTTATCAGTATTAATGACTTATTTCGGTGTAAATTACATACTTGGTGGCATGCACTCGTATGCATAAATAAAATGTGATATTAGCAATTTGTTGCTATAAAAATACTTCTTTTTACCTAAATGTAGTAATTGCGTAACTAGTAAATATATGATACATTTGTGAATGATGTGCAAAAAGTTTAAAATTTAGCTACATCATTGATACGCTGTTTTCTATGTTTAGAAATAGATTAACTGTTGAATAATATAAATCCGTCAATAAAACTAGTTATTGACTTAATGAATGAAATTATGTATAAGATAGGAAAATATCTTCCTTCTGACCCTATGGGTGATTTAATCTGCGACAACTATCCTATGTTATTGGTTATGAGTCGCTTTGGTATTGACTTAGGCTTTGGTGAAGATACTATAGAGGAAACATGTAAGAAAAATGGAGTGGACGTTTATACGTTTCTTTCAGTAGTAAATGTATTAATTGCAGAAGATAAGAAAATAATAAAAATTGAGTTTGATAAAGTTTCTTTGTCATCTCTTATTCGTTATCTACATAGTTCACATAATTATTTTCTTGAATATAAGCTACCTTCTATACGCCAGAAACTGATTGACTCAATAGATGGAAAAGATGATGCCTCTGTTGTGATAGTTAACTACTATGACGAGTATTTAGCAGAAGTACACAAACACATGATGTACGAAGAAGACACACTGTTTCCTTATATCAACTCTGTAATAAGTGGTAGCGGTTCAGAAAAATATAGTATAGAAGTGTATAGCAAACATCATAGCAAAGTAGAAGCTAAACTTTCAGAATTTAAGAATATCATAATAAAATATTACCCAGCAAAAACAACTAATGAGTTGAATAATGTGTTATATGACATTTTTACTTGTGAAAGAGATTTAGCATCACATAATGACATAGAGGACTATTTGTTAGTACCTACAATGAAACAACTTGAATCCATAAAAAGACAATAAGATGGCAAAACGTATACATATCGTAATAGCTGAGCCATCTGCAATTATTCGCTGTGGTATAGTCACACTACTACAACGCGCAGAGACTTTAAATGTAGATATAGCTGAAATAAGTGATATTTCATCTATTCTATCTTCACATTCATATAAATTTACACCTGACCTGCTTATCATAAACCCTTCAAACCTGGGGCTTTTGTCACTTTCTCAACTGAAAAGTGATATAGGTAATGAACGCCTGAAAATCATCGCTTTACAAAACACTTTTAATGAACAAAGTATATTACAGAATTATGACGAAGTAATCTCAATTTTTGATAGTGTAGAAACTATAAAAGATAAGATTAGTGACATCATAGAGAAAAGAGATGAGGTTAATAAGGCTAAAGAACTGAGCTCTCGTGAAAAAGAGATTATAGTATCTGTTGTTAAAGGAATGACTAACAAACAAATAGCAGACTCCCTTTATCTATCAACACATACCGTTATTGCTCATAGAAGAAACATAGCAAGTAAATTACAGATTCATAGTCCATCAGGTCTTACAATTTACGCAATAGTTAATAAATTAGTTGATTTGGCAAGTATAAAAAATAGTATTTATCAAAATAAAGAAGAGGAATAAAGGTGTTTTTTAAGTAAATTTTATTACATTTGTGCTCTGGGGAGGACTTCGTTGCTGTAAATTAAGTAATTTTTCAACCCTCCCCTCTTAAACTATGGGTATTAACCTTAATTAATAATTAAAATGAAAAAATTTATGATTGGCGTTACCTCAGTAATGCTAGCTAGTTGTGGGGGAGCTTCTGTGCAAGAGACAGCTAAAGTTCCAGCCATAAACCCAGCTAATTTTGACACAACAACCTGCATTTGTCAGGATTTTTACCAACACTTTAATGGTGGTTGGAAAAAGAATAATCCTCTAAAAGATGAATTTGCACGTTACGGTTCATTTGATGTGCTTCGTGAAAACAATGAAATTCGTATTAATGAGTTATTCACTGAAATTAGTAAACAAACTAACGAACCAGGTAGTGTAGGTCAAAAAATCGCTGACCTTTATACTATGGGTTTAGATAGTACTACATTAAACTCTCAGGGTGTTGCTCCTGTTAAAGCTGATTTGCAAGCTATTAATGCAATCAATAATTCAGATGCAACAACTACAATGCTTGCTACTATGCATAGAGAATCTGGAAGCCCATTCTTCCGCAACTGGGTTTCTACTGACGATAAAAACTCTTCTATAAACATAATGTACATTTCACAAGGTGGTCTAGGCATGGGTACTAAAGACTACTACACTGAAGAAAAAAACAGTGATATGCGTGAACAGTACAAATCATACATCTCTAAACTATTTACTCTTGCAGGCTACTCTACTTCTGACGTAGAACGTGTAGTTAAATCAGTAATGGATATAGAAATGAAAATTGCTGAGGCTTCTAAATCTAATGTAGAACTTAGAGACCCTTATGCAAACTACAATATGTTAGATATTGCAGATTTCAAAAAAGAATTTAGCTCTATTAATTGGGATTTATACGCTGAAATTGTAGGATTTACACTTCCTTCACAAATAAATGTAGGTCAACCAGCACAATTAGCTTGTGTAAACAGTATCTTAAAAACTACTCCTATTCAAAATATTAAAGATTACTTATCTTTCAACTTATTAGATAGAGCTGCACCTTACTTAAGTGATTCATTTAGCGATGCTTCATTTGATTTCTATGGTAAAGCAATGTCTGGTAAACAAGCTCAATTAGCTCGTTGGAAACGTGCTTTGGCAGTTCCTAATGGTTCTCTTGGTGAGGCTGTAGGTGAAATGTATGTTGCTAAATACTTCCCAGCTGAATATAAAGCTAAAATGGTTGCTCTTGTAGATAATCTTCAAAAATCATTATCTAAACATATTGATAACCTTGCATGGATGAGTGATGTTACTAAAGAAAAAGCGCAAGAAAAATTATCTACATTCTATGTCAAAATTGGTTACCCTGATAAATGGAAAGACTACTCTACTTTAAACATAGATGCTAGCTTATCTTATTGGGATAACATTAAAGCTATTAGCAAATGGCGTAAAGCTGACAACCTTGCTAAGTTGGGTCAGCCTGTAGATAAAGACGAATGGCACATGTCTCCTCAAACTGTAAACGCTTATTACAATCCAACATCTAATGAGATTTGTTTCCCTGCTGCTATTCTTCAACCTCCTTTCTTTAATCCTGATGCTGATGATGCTGTTAACTATGGAGCTATAGGTGTAGTAATTGGTCACGAAATGACTCACGGATTTGACGACCAAGGTCGCCAATATGACAAAGAAGGTAACCTTAAAGACTGGTGGACTGCTGAGGATGCTGAGGCATTTGATGTTAAAGCTCAAATGATAGTTGAGCAATTTAACAAAATTGAAGTTCTTCCTGGTATATTTGCAAATGGTGCTTTCACTTTAGGTGAAAATATTGCTGACCAAGGTGGTCTTCGTGTAGCTTACACAGCAATGAAAGATGCTCAAAATGGTGTTGAGCCTGAACCTATAGATGGTTTCACTGCTGATCAACGTTTCTATATTGGTTATGCAGCAATATGGGCACAAAACGTGAGAGACCAAGAGATTGAGCGTTTAACAAACACAGACCCTCACTCATTAGGTATTAATCGTGTAAATGCATCTCTTAAAAATATTGACACTTTCTATAATGCTTTCAATATCACATCAGGTGATATGTATGTTGCACCAGAAGATAGAGTTATTATTTGGTAGATTGATTGTTATTTCTTTAATTAAAAAATCCTTGCTATTCGGGAAAATATTCCCAAGTAGCAAGGATTTTTTATTAAAGGAATTTTAAGCATCAATAGTCTACAGCATCAAATAGAGCAGGTTTAATCTCTATTTCATTCTTATGCTTCTGTGCATAAATTGTTAGTTCTTCAACTAGAGCAGGATTTTCGTCAGCTATATTATACCTTTCCTCAGGATCTTGCGCAATATTAAATAATTTAGGTGTATCATAGACCACTCTAGGTTCACCACCATATCCAGATTGGTAGGCAAATAGTATCTTATAATCCCCTTTTCTTAGGGCATATAAAAACCCATTTCTATAGTAAAAGAAATTTTCTCGTGGACTAGTTTCTACTCTCTTAAGTACACCCATAAGACTACTACCATCATACACTCTATCACTAGGCAACTCAGCACCAGTTAGTTCACATATAGTAGGCAGAAGATCTAATGTGCTACCCATATCTGTTATATGTGCAGGCTTTACCATGCTACCCCACATAATACATGGCACACGGAAACCTCCATCAAGCACAGCTGCTTTACCTTCATTAAGGTGTCCTGCAGAACCTCCCATTGACTTATATGTTAACCAAGGACCATTATCAGAAGTAAATACAACTAGTGTGTTATCTTCTAATCCATTCTTCTTAAGTGTCTCAATTATATCACCAACGCTAGCATCTAACTCCTCTATACAATCACCATAAGGTCCACGTGCAGAAGTGCCTTGAAACTCCTCAGATGCATACACAGGCCAATGAGGCATAGGGTGAGTTAAATATAGGAAGAAAGGTTTCTTTTTGTTTTCCTCGATAAAGGAAATAGCCTTTTCATTTATCTTATTTGTTAAGTCGGTTTGATCAGGCTCGGTCTCAATTATCTTATCTTGTTCATAAATTACATATTCATGAGGATAGTTGTTCTTACCTACTTTAGCCTGTTCTTTACGACTCATGTCATTAGAAAATGGAGAACCAAAGAAATAGTCAAAACCATTTGCTAAAGGCATGTTTTCAGGTTTGTGTCCCAAGTGCCACTTACCAATACAAGCGGTAGTGTAACCTATCTCCTTTAATAATTCAGCAA
>JAWXTP010000141.1:0-6957 GCA_044433415.1 Rikenellaceae bacterium | reverse complement strand
TCACATTACCATGATAAAACTTAGGCATGACACCTCTACAACTAGCTGAGCTGAGATTGGAAGACCTATCTTTAAAAGCTGTATATGTTCCTTAGCCTTTAAGTAGCTACGTTTAAAGAAGTAAAAATAACGTTTATACTCTATTTTCCTATACATGTAAGCAAAGAACATTATTGGCATCAACGTTCTACAGACAAGAGTAGAAGCCGCGGCTCCTGTAGCCCCCATTGCAGGCATACCTAACTTACCATAGATAAGAACATAATTTAACACTACATTGATAACATTACAGATAAGCGTTATATACATTGCTACTTTTGTATTGCCTATACCCTCCATAAACTGTTTGAAGGTAAAGAATAACACCAAAGGTACAACAGAGAACAACAATAATGTATAGAAAGGTATTGCTAGTTCTACCACTTGGGGTTCCTGCCCTATATTATCAAAGAAAGGTATAAAAAGCGACAATAACACTGTCACCGCCAACACTGTGATAACATTTAGAGAAAGTGAATTTTCAAAAAACAAAGCACATCGCTTATAATTTTTATTAGCGAACAACTCCCCCACTACTGGCGTAAGACTTAAAGTCAAACCCATAACAAACACTAACGCTACATGTATTATAGCTCCTGCTAAAGACGCTGCGGCAAGAGGTACTGCACCCAGCCTTCCCACCATTATATTATCTGCTAGCATCACTACAGACTGACCTGCATTAGCTAGAATAATAGGCGTTGCAAGAGTTAATATATTTTTATAATAACTCTTGTCAACTAAAATCCTTTTTCTCATTAATTATTTTTAATTTTTGAAGTTCCCTTGAGGGGAGTTCTAATAAACCAACTCAGGGTATTCTGTACAATAGTTACCTTCTTTGAATATCTCTTTTAATTTCACAGAAAGTCCCTTAGCTTTCGCTAAGTCATTCAAACGGTAATTACCACACTGCTCGGCATTTGCAGCAGGGATTTCATCTATAGACAACACATACTCAAATGCTCCTATTAAATATTTAGCTATCTCAGAAAATGCTACTTCTTTATTCATAAGCAAGTAGAACCCTGTACAACAACCCATTGGTCCAACATAAAGGATATTATCTTTAAAAGAAGCATTACCACGTAAATATTGCGCTAAGCAATGTTCAAAAGTGTGCATCACAGCCTGAGGAATACCCTCAGTTTCTGAAACTGCTGGTGCTACAAATCGCAAATCATAAGTGTATACTTTACCTGGTTCTGCCTGTAGGTAAATACCTGGTACTAACTTAGTGTGATCAATTGTAAACGATACTGGTGTCATTATTATATATTTTAAAATTCGACCACAAAGATAAGGAATTTTAATGATTAATGATAAATGATTAATGATTAATAACGACAAGCGTGCTATATTTTAGCGTTAACACTTTGCACGACATTTACAAAACTATGCGTTATCTTATCCAAAAACATAAAGACAACTGCCTTTTTTGTAAAAATTTTACAAAAAAGGCAGTTATCTATTCAAAATCTATACTTATGAGCGTACTGCTAATTATTTTCCCAAATGTTATTTCTTATTTCATCAACAAGTTCCATAACAGTAAGGGAGATATCCCACGAGTTAACATCAGATTCTTGCTTACCTGCTTCAATAAGATTTATAAACTCCTCTATCTCATAGAAATATTCTGATGGGGCACTAGGGCGATTAATACTAACCTTTGTTTTGGCTACACGGTCTACAAACTCTACATTTTTTACGGTATTTATCTTGTCAACTATTATAGTGCCATCTTCACCCTGTATCTCTGTAGGTACTTCCGATCGACAAACCTTAGAGAACAAAGCTACTGCTGTAAAACCATCATATTTAAATATCGCTGTACCCTCAGCATCTACTCCCGATTCTAACATAGTACCTGTAGACTGCACAGACTGAGGTTTCCCGAAAAGCACTACCATAGGATAGACAGCATAAACCCCTATATCCATTATAGCGCCATTAGTAAGCTCAGGCATGAAGGTATTCTCTAGTATACCTGCTCGGTAATTATCATAACGTGATGAATAATTTATGTAAGTCCCTAGGTAACGTCTCACCTTTCCTATCTTTGGAAGATTCTCACGTATAGCAGTAAAGTTAGGTGTTAAGGTAGATTTCATAGCCTCCATAAGTGTTACTCCATTACGTTTGGCACATTCTATCATAGAGCGCACCTCGTCAGCACTAGAGGCAAAAGGTTTTTCACATAACACATGCTTCTTATTATTCATAGCACAGATAGCCTGCTCAGCATGACAGCTATTAGGTGATGCTATATAAACAGCGTCTATAAGATCACTACTTGTCATCTCCTCAAGTGAAGTAAAAACATGCTGCACTCCATATTTTGAAGCAAAAGCCTCTCCTGTTTCCTGCTTACGAGAATATAATGCTACAAATTCAAAGCGTTCATCTAAAAATGCTCCTTTTAGCACCTTATCCACTATTAATGAAGTACCTACTATTCCAAAACGTACCTTTTTCATATACCTAACCCTTTATAATTTAATAAAATGTTTATATTTTCACAAAATACATTACAATAAGTGTATTATTGCTCAATTATTGCTCAATTATTGCGTAAGTTATAAAAAATATTTAAATTTGCGCTTATTTTACTAAAAAAAAAGTTTTATGAGTCAACCAAGAGGATCATTTGGTAGTAATTTCGGAATGATTGCTGCCGCAGCAGGTTCAGCAATCGGATTAGGTAATATATGGAGATTTCCATACGTAGTGGGTGAAAATGGGGGTGCTGCTTTTATTTTTATGTACCTACTTATCATTTTTATTATAGGAATGCCCGTACTTATGGGCGAATTTGCATTAGGTCGCAGAACAAACCTGAATGTATTTGGTGGGTTTCGAAAGCTAGCTCCAAATACTAAATGGCCACTTATAGGTCTATTGGGGATATTAACTTCTTTTGTGATATTGTCATTCTACAATGTTGTAGCAGGATGGACACTTTCTTTCCTTGTAGATTCTGTGATGAATAAATTCTCAACTCAATCTTCCGAACAAATGTCTACAGCATTTGACAGTTTCATCACTAGCGGATGGAAACCTATAATATGGTTAACATTCTTTATTATTGTCTGTATAAAAATCGTAGCTTCAGGCATAGAAAAAGGTATAGAAAAGTATAATAAAATACTTATGCCTATGCTTTTCCTTATACTAGTGCTTTTATGTGTCAACTCTGTGACTCTTTCAGGGTTTAGTGAAGGCTTTAGATTCTTATTTGCTCCTGATTTCTCAAAAATCACTGTAGATGTAGCTCTTAGCGCTTTAGGTCAAGCATTCTTCTCTCTTTCTCTAGGTATGGGAACTATGATGACTTATGGCTCTTATATGCGTAAACAAGATAACATAGTAAGAACTACTACTAGTGTTATTATCGCTGACGTATTTATCGCCCTACTAGCTGGTATAGCAATTTTCCCTGCTGTATTCTCTTTCGGCATAGAGCCTACATCGGGTGCAGACCTTGTATTTAAAACCCTACCTAACATTTTTGCTCAAATGACAGGAGGATATATCCTAGGTGTTTTATTCTTCCTTCTACTAGTTGTTGCTGCTATAACTTCTGCAATTTCTATATTTGAAGTATTGACATCTTACTTCTCTGAGGAATTAAAATTCAGCCGTAAAAAGGCCGTTCTTATTGTAGCAATTTCTGTATTTATTACTAGCTCTCTTTGTGCATTATCTATGATGCCTGACTCAGCATTAGTAATTGCAGGTAATAACCTTTTTGATGCATTTGACAAAACATCTGCTATGTTTATGCTACCTATAGGTGGATTCTTCATAGCTCTTTATACGGGCTGGTTCTTTAAAGAAGAACATCTACGTGATGAACTTTCATCAGGTGGTACATTTAAAATAAAATACTTCCCTATATTCTATTTTATTATTAAATACCTAGCTCCGATTATGATATTTGTAGTATTCCTTTCATCATTTGGTATATTCTAGTATATTCTAGGAAACTTCTAATAATTACATAAGGGAGTTCTATAAATTGAATAAAATCAGTTTATAGAACTCCCTTTAATTTAACACAGATATGGAAATAAAAGATATAAGACAACAACTTCTTGCTAGACTAAAAAGAGAAAAAAATGGCGCTGTAGTAGATGCAGTAGATGCTCTAGTCGAAAAAACTATGTTCAGCTATGGTGTTTCATTGCCTACTATAAAAATGATAGCCTCTCAATACAAAGGCAATCACGAACTTGCTTTAAACCTATTTCAAAGCAATATTAGAGAACTTAAACTCTCAGCTATATATATTTGCGACCCTGAACTAGTGAACCTAGAACAGGTTAAAGAATGGACAGAAAGCCTTACCTCTCTAGAACTTATAGAGAACGTAACTTTCGCCCTTTTCTCTAAATGCGATATTGCCGAAGATATTATCGAGTTCTGGTCTCAACAGAACATTCCTCTCCTTGGTAAAGGTGTGGAATTACTGAAACTACACCGAAGGAGGTTTTTAGGGGTTAGCTTGTAGCTTATAGCTTGTAGGGCGACAAGCGTGGAAAAATTGCTTGAAAGATTGATGGAGGGTCAAAGGGGTCATAAAGGTCATAGAGGTCAAAGGGGTCGCGACAAGCGACTAAAAATTGATTAAAAAATTGATCGAAAGATTTCCACGCTTGTCGCCCTACAAGCTACAAGCTACAAGCTACAAGCTAAAAACTACAAACTAAAAGCGGATTTTTCTCAAAATGTGTTGTAAAATATTTTGAGAAAGACCCACAATTAGGACAGCGAACGATTAACGTGGAAAGATTACAGCTTATTTAATCGTTTGTCGCCATTATGAATTATGAATTTCCCTAGCATATCTTACGCAAAGGTGTAATAGTTAATTTTTACACAGATAATTAACTAAAAGCGGAATATCTATGCAAATTTTTACTATCTTTGTACTGTAATGAAATAAACACAACTATGATAGACCTTTCGCAAATAGGAGTTATTCCAGTATATTATTCAGTTTTAGAGTCAATGCTAACTGAATATTCATCATCTCGACACAAGATAGCATCGCTTGAAAAGTCGGGCGATTTAATGCGTCTAAAGAAAGGGCTCTATGTTGTTTCTCCTAATATTTCTAAGAAACTATTATCAGCTGAGCTTATTGCAAATCATATCTATGGGCCATCTTATGTTTCATTCGAGAGTGCTTTGCGCTACTATGGATTGATTCCTGAGAGCGTGTATGGTGTGAAGTCTATAACTACTAAACGCTCACGTAATTTTGAAAATTGCATTACAAAATTCAGTTACACTTACTGCAACGAAGATTACTACTCAATTGGCGTTAGGCAAGAGCAGCAAAATGGTTTCACATTTCTTATTGCAACACCAGAAAAGGCTCTTTGCGACCTGATTGCCTACACTCCAAATTTGCGACCTCGTTTCAAAGTCTCAATGCTACAATTCCTAGAAGACGATTTACGATTTGATATGGACGAGTTCTACAAAATGAACCCAGAAATTTTCAAAAAGTGCATAGCTTTCAGTAAGAAAAAGAATGACCTACTAAATTTGATAAAACTACTTGAACGATGAATATATTCGAACAGATGTTGTCTAAATACCAAATATTAACGGACAATGACAGACGTAATGCTATATATGAGATAATGCAGGAAATTACTCTTGCAGGTCTTTACCGTGGTGGCTTCTTTGACAAAGCTGCTTTTTATGGCGGTACTTGCTTGAGAATATTTCACGGATTAGAACGCTTTTCTGAAGACTTGGATTTCTCATTGCTATCACACGACACCACATTCAGCATTAAAGATTATTTTGATGCAATAGTTGCGGAATTTAAAGCGGTTGGGCGTGATGTTGATATAACGAAAAAAGAGAAAAAAGTCTTTTCAAATGTAGAGTCGGCATTCCTTAAAGATGATACTCAAACCTATGACGTTAGCTTTAGAACTGAGAAAAGTTTGAAAATCAAAATAGAGATAGATATTAAACCGCCCTTGAACTTTACAACAGAACAGAAATTGTTAATGCAACCTTTTTCGTTTATGACTCGTTGCTTTACACTCTCAGACCTTTATGCTAGAAAGATGCACGCTCTAATCTTTCGTAATTGGAAATCACGAGTTAAAGGTCGAGATTGGTATGATTTTGAGTGGTATGTACGTCGTGGCGTAGCTCTTGATTTCAACCATTTTGTAGCTAGAACAAAGGAGTTTAATGGAATTGATATATCCAAGGAGGAGTTTAAAGCTCTTTTAAAAGAGCGATTAAGTTCGACTGATATTAGTATGGTCAAAAAAGACATTGAGCCATTTATTAAGAATCATAAGGAACTCGATATTTGGTCAAACGATTATTTTGTTCAACTTGCTGATATGATTCAATACCAATAGTAAGTTTTCTACAGGGTCATTCCCAACATATTTTACGCAAAAAACCATACTACAAAAGCAGTATGGTTTTTAAAAATTGTAGCGAGAGCCGGGCATGATCCGGCGACCTCATGATTATGAATCATGCGCTCTAACCAGCTGAGCTACCTCGCCATAATCCTTTATTATTACGGGTGCAAAGATACGTCAAAAATATGTATATACCAACTTTTTTAGTATAAATTTTGTTATTTTTACATATAAAGTGTTGTTTTTTATTACACAAAGTTGTAAATTACTAGTTTTCACCACTTGTCTCATTTACTAAAAAACTTTTATTTACGCACAACAACTACTACAAATAAGAAGTCCGATAAAAGAAGTGTTCTCAATACTTCTTTTATCGGACTTCTTCCAAGTCAATACCTAACGCAGCAAACCCTTCTGCAAGGTATCAATTAAGGAAAGTTACAAAACTAAACAAATAAAAATTTAAATAATTTTCCTTAACAAATAGAACCAATCAACTAATTATCTTTTT
>JAWXTP010000140.1:0-7298 GCA_044433415.1 Rikenellaceae bacterium | reverse complement strand
TATGAAATAGAAAAAATATACTACAAAATACGAAAAATCACAAGGCTTATAACTTGCTGTAACAGTGAGCTATAAGCCTTGTGCCTATGCTTTAAAGTGTCAAAGACGAGATATAAACCAAATTAAACATTCTTTTTTTTCAATTTTTCATTGAATTACCTTATTTGTTTAGTAAAACACAATGTATTTATCATGTAATATACTAAAATAAAGCACCTTAAAAATTTACTATATCTCTTAAATAGAGAAACAGAAATTTACATTTAATTAAAGGGAAGTTTTAGAAACTTTAGGAAACTTCTAAAAACTGGATTTTAACGCTTTAAAATCTGAAATCGAATAAAACCAGTTTCTAGAAATTTCCTTTATAAATGAGCTGTAGTAACCGTACACCTACATTTATTTACAAAACCACAAATCTAAAATTTATAAATTTAAAACCAATTATTAGAACTCCCCTAAATACAATAACCTAACTAAAAATTCTAAAAAAATGAAAAAAATCAATTTACTTTTCGTAACACTATTAAGCATTATATGCTCTTTATTATTTGTTTCGTGTGAACTATTTGATAAAGGAGAAACTGTCGTTTCAGTTGAAGGTATTCCATTAGATGATGAAGCTGGAGAAACACCAGTTATTAGTAACAACACCATAATAATACCCGACTTTTCAGGCACTATTGAAAAAGATAACAACAGTGGCTTTTTCACTATAAGTATTAACCTAACAGGTGTATCAGATGGAGGTACAGGCTACCTTGAACTAAGAGGTACAGGTGAAGACGACCAAAATGTATGGTTAGATTTTCACCAAACACCTAAAGGCATCTTAGTCGAAAAAATTAGTTCTACAACTCGTGTAAAAAACGACATAGTATTCCTTGTTGATAACTCAGGTAGTATGTCAGATGAAGCAGATGGTATTGCAGAAAGTATACAAGAGTGGGCAAATGAATTAAATGATGCTGGTATTGATGCTCAGTTTGCTTGCGTTGGATATAATGACTATGGAACTATTTCCGGAGCAATAGACTTTACTGATGTTACCTCTATTTCAGAATATCTAGATCGCTATACTGGAGTATCACGTACTAAGGGTTTTGATACAACTGAATTATCTACAATGGCTTCAGATTCAGAATACACTTCAGCAACAGGAGAGTGTGGAGTTGTTGCATTACGTTATGCTAATGATTTATTCTCTTTTAGAGAAGGTTCAAATCGTGTATATGTAAACTTTACTGACGAACCAAATCAAACTGCTGGTCAAGCTAACAATTCTGTTGAATATGTATTAAGTTCTGATTGGACTGGTAAAGGAACTATACACACTGTTTACAGCTCAACATCATGTAGCACTTCTAGTTCATATAATGAAGATCCACGTCTACTTTCTGAATACACAGGCGGTACATCAATGACTGTATCTAGTAGCTTTAGTGGTGTAACACTTAGTAGCTTATCTGTATCTGACGCTCTTCTAAATTCATACATAGTTACATTTACTAATATTGAAGATTTTGTAGGAACAGGATTATTCTACGATGTAAAAGTTGTTATAAAAGATTCTTCTACTTCTGTTCAATCTAGCAAAACTCTTTCTATGGAATTATAATAAGGGATTTATTTTTTGTAGGGACTTTCCTTTATTATTTATGGGGAGTTCTAATAATTGGTTTTATTAAAAATTCCCTTATATAAAATAAAATCCTATAGGGGCATTCGTAAAATATGGTTTTACGAATGCCCCTATTATGTTTCGTTAATATAGGGAAATAAGAAATATAATTACAAATATCATTTTATATTAAATATTTTTCCTAAATTTGTAGCAATCGTGATATTGGGACTTATAGGGAACTCCTAAATGGACTCCATTTATTGTGCCTGCTGAGTTAAGGAACTTTGCAAACAACTTGATTATTATGGTAGGTGTTGCGATGTGGATTGTCATATTAATTAATAACAAAACCATTTCTAACTTATTTACTAATAAAGTATTAGTCGCACTTGGTCGTAGTTCTTTTAGCATCTATATGTGGCATACTCCAATTATTATCTTAAACTATATGTTGCTTAAGGATTGCATAAATACGTGGGTGATAATAGCTATTTCTGTGACTGTAACGCTTGTTGTGGCACGTTTATCGTTCCTATATATTGAAACACCTTGTATATCCCTAGGTCACCGTATTACACGTAAATAAGACCTTTACTACTAACATAAAAAATACTATGAGAACAAACTATCATACACATACATTGCGATGTAACCACGCGAAAGGTTCAGATAGAGCCTATGTTGAAGCAGCTATAAAAGGCGGTTATAAAATACTAGGTTTTTCAGACCATACCCCTTGGCCATTTGCAAATGGTTACGTCTCTAATATCCGTATGGATGTTATGGGACTGGATGAATATGTAACATCCATTCGATATTTAAAAGATACATATAAAGAAGATATAGATATTAAAGTAGGCTTGGAATGTGAATACTATATTGACCATATAGATTGGTTAAAAGAGCAGAAAGAAAGGCTACAACTAGATTATTTAATCTTAGGAAACCATTTTCCCTATAACGAAAGACACTCTTTGTATTCTGGGGAGATTTATGACCACAAAGGTCTAAAGCTGTACTCTGAATGTGCCATAGAAGCCATGCAAACAGGACTTTATGAGTGTTTTGCTCACCCTGAATTATGTATACGTTCCTATTCAAAGATAGATGATTACTGTACTGCGGTATTTCGTGAGATGATGGTTGCAGCAAGAGAGTTAGGAGTAGTTGTAGAGTTTAATGTACAAATGCCCTATAAGCATAAACTTTGGCAGATAGTGGCTGAGGAGCAACCAAAGGTTATTGTCGGAATAGATGCACACACTCCTAAAGCACTTCAATACCCCGAGAAGCATTTTAACGCTCAGCAAAGCCTTGAATCTATTGGTATTAAAGCAATAGATGTATTGGGGTAAGTATTTTCTGTCATTTCATTTTTTTCATTTTTTTCCAAGGTATTATGTAAACGCCATGAAAAACACAATAATTCATTGTGGGTAAAAACATTATGATATTTTTATAGTTTTTTTATCTGTTATAAAACTTTCGTTATTATATATCTAGGCGATAGCTCTCTTTAGAGCTTTAGTTAGTTTCTCCCAAGCAACAAGTTGGGATTCTTTTCTTGATTTTATTTTTTGTACATTTATGTATATTTGACTATTACTAATAATTTTAACTTTAAAAATTGTTAGTTCAGTTAATAAAAACATCATTTTATTCCCGAAGTGATATTTGTGTAAAATTTAAGCTATATATTTACTCAAGGGAACTTCTAGAAACTGGGTTTTAACGCTTCCTAATCTAAAACTTTAAAATTTGAAATCGAATAAAACTAGTTTCTAGAAATCCCCTTAAAATTACATGAATAGATAACTTAAAAAAAAGATTTATGGGGAATTTTACAACTGGTTTTATTTGAGCAACCTCTAAAAACTGGGGTTTGATTTTAGATTTTTAAATGATGATAAATTGGTTTCTGTGGTTTATCACTATAGAAACAAATAAAGTTAAATTTTACAAATGTTAAGAATAATAAATATGAAAAATAAATTAAAATATATACTAATTATTTTACCACTAATTGTTTCTAGTTGTTCTAGGCAAAATCAGAAACATATAGACAACAATATTGCTCTTGAGGAGTTAATACTACAAGAAAAAAGTGAGTCTAAGCTCAGTTTAATGTACGATTCTGTACAATATATTGCACTAGAAACATCAGAGTCTTCTATTTTATCAGGTATGATTTCTTTAGCTTATATAGATGATGAAGATATTTTTATTAAGAGCAATAAGCTTATGTATAGGTTTAATAAAGATGGTAGTTTTGGTAATAAAATTGGTGCTGTTGGTCAAGGATCGAATGAATATATAATACCTTATAAATTTCAATTCGACAATAAAAACAATCAGGTTATTGTATTAGTTGAAAATAACTCTATTCAATTTTGGGACTATAATGGAACTTTTTGTCAAGAGATAAATTTAAATAGCGATTTAAATTTCAAATCATTTGGTTACCATAATGAACTTTTGTATTGTCAAGGCAGAAGATATCATGATAGTGGTGGTGTTGATATTGAAATGGTAATTTTTAATAGAAAAGGAGAAAAATTATCAGAGTATTTGGTTTACTCGGATAAAGAAAAGGTTGCCGTCACGTTTGAGAGTCCGTCTTTGTTTTATACTTTTAATGATACTATTAGATATGCTAATACTTTTAATAGCTACATACAAAGTCTAATGTTAAATCGTGTGGAAGAATACAAAAACCTAAATCTAAATAACCATCAACCAACTAGGAACTTGACAGAGGACATAAGCTTAAAATCAAAATTATTGTCAGATTATATTCAAGTATTAGATATATTAGAATCTGATAAGTATATGTTTTTTATAATTTACTTTAACAAAACACTTTCAACATTAGTATATGACAAAGTAGCACTCAAGTCGATATTATATAGCGATTTAGATCATCCTAATAATGGTGGAGGAATCAAAAATGATATAAATGATATAGGAAATTTTTATCCTTCTTATATTAATGATAAAAAATCATATGGATTATTGCATCCGATACATCTTTCTGAAAAAGAATTAGTAAAGTTAAATAAACTGAACTCTAGCTCGTTGTATAATGTTGATTTTGAATCAAATCCAGTTATTGTAATATGTACAGAAACAAAATAAGAATTGATACAATATTTTACGCAAAAAAAATTATTTAAAAAAGTAATAAAACATCATGATAGTTTTGTTTTTAATATTGAAGATAAAAGAGTTATGTATGTTTTTTATTTTACAGTCGTCAACGTTAATCATTAATTTTATTTATCTTATGAGACAATTATTAGTATTATTAACTTTTCTATGTGCGAATATAGCCATTTCGCCTTTGAAGTCTATTCACAATTTAGATGTAAACCTGTCGATTTTGTTAGGGTTTATCCTGAATTTTTCTCTTATATTACTGTTTGTTAATAAATTAAAAGACAGGGTAAAGGCAACAAGAATATTACTTCTAGCAATCATTGGTGTGTCAGTGATGAGTTTACCTTTTCATATTTTACATTTTAAAGCCACCCTAGGTTCTCTATTAGGTTATCTAGTAAATATAATTGCTATATTTGGAGCTTATGGATATACAAAACTAACAACAGCCAAAAATAAATGTATTTACATTATAATTTCCGTTATATTTGCCATAATAATGTCTACATGGGTATCAGGTTTATGGAAATCTTTCGTACTTGAAATCATTAGCTAAAACGCCATGGACATAACAAAAAGAGAGATAAATATATCTTTAGTAATAGCATTTTTTATTACTACATTGACTTATGCTAGTCAATTTGTTTTAATTTCAATTAATAGTGATTATAGCTTTATAAGTGTTGTTTACCATTATTTTGACAGTGTAAAACACCTATCAAAAGAGTTTATTATTGGAGTAAATATTCTTATAGATTTTTTATTCTATCTGGGCGTTTTGTTATTAGGTTTTAAAATAATTAGGGATAATAATTCTCTATTAAAGTACCTGGTATTCTCATTTGTAGGTATCATATCAATAGTGCTTCTTTATGTAAATAGCCTTAACCTAACGGCGCTTAGCAAGACAGATGTAAGAGTGTATGAGCACTTAGGGAATCATCATTTTTTATTGTTCTACTTTTTGATAGCCTTACTTTTATTGCTTATACCTCTTGCGTTTAAGAATGATTATAAAATCATTAATATAGAACAAGAGCAGGATAAACTACAGCGAGAAAATATAGTGTCTAGGTATATGGCATTAAAAAACAAACTAGAACCTCATTTTTTATTCAACTCCTTTAGTGTATTAGATGCACTTATCGATGAAGATAAGGACACTGCACATAAGTATCTTAAAGATTTATCTTCCATATATAGGTATATACTTCAAGAACGAGAAGATGTAGCCTTGCGTGAAGCTCTATTAGAGATAAAAAACTATATCTCAATTTTAGAATTTAGGCATGGTGACGGTGTGGTCTTTATTCAGAATATAGATGAAAAATATTTAGATTATAAGGTTATTGCTATGGCTTTACATACAATAGTAGAGAATGCTGTTAAGCATAATACTCATACCAAGGATTCTCCATTAACGATAAGGATAGAGACAAGTGAGGATGCTAATTTGATTATTATCAATAATTTACAGTTGCCTCAAACTCCTACTTCTGGAAACGGAATAGGTCTGTCTAGCTTATGTGAACTATATATGAGTAAGTGGCAAAAGGAGATTGTAATATCGAAAAATAAAGGTGCGTTTAGCGTTATTATACCTCTTATATCACGTACTATTAATTAAATGAATTATGAAAGTTGTAATTATAGAAGATGAAAAGCGAACAGCAAATAAATTAGCTGAGCTTTTGTGCAGGTTATATCCTAATGTAGAAATCGTGTGTAATCTTACTTCGGTAAGTGAGAGTATAGAATGGTTTAGAGGTAATGCTATGCCAGATTTGGTTTTTATGGATATTCGCTTGTCAGATGATATTGTGTTCCTGATTTTTGACTCTGTAGATATAACCTGTCCTATTATATTTACTACAGCTTATGATGAATTTGCGTTAAAAGCATTCGAGGTTACTAGTATAGATTACCTGTTAAAGCCAATTGATGAAACTGCACTAAGGAGAGCTATGGATAAGTATAATTTATTGGTTTCTAGTAATGCTACAAAGTACGATTATGATGCACTAAACACATTTATAGAAGCCTATAATCTTAATATGAAGAAACAGTATTCTCAGTTAATACTTGTTGAAAATAAGGATAAGTTAATACCTATGAGAACAAGTGAGATAGCCTTTCTGTATTTTTTAGACAAATCAGTTAGTGTAGTTATGTTGGACGGCAGTAAAAGTATAATAAACAATACTTTAGATTATTTCATGCAACAATTAGACCCTAGCGAATTTTATAGAGCTAATAGGCAGTTTATAATAGCACGAAAGGCGGTAAAAGATTTAACAATGTGGTTTAATTGTCGATTGGTGGTTAACTTAACAGTGGAAACCGGTTCTACAAACTTACAAAATCTTATAAATACATATAAATATTTATATGTTTAAGGTTTATGTTGCATTCCTGTTTCTACCTTGCTAGTTGCTATCCCATTTTTTGCAAAAGAAGATAACAGAGCCGTCAAGTCCACAGGCGTAAATTCGGACGAACCTCGCCCTATTTGTTCATT